>CAYSNS010000070.1:0-6091 GCA_964432395.1 uncultured Aquifex sp.
CCAAGAAATCCGCGGAGGTATTGGCCTACACTTATCACCACCTGTATCAGATAGATGTGACGGTGCTGAGATACTTTACCGTTTACGGACCCGCGGGTAGACCCGATATGAGCCCATTCCGTTTTATCTACTGGATGCTCAAAGGTGAACCTATAACCCTATTCGGAGACGGGAGCCAGAGCAGGGATTTTACATACATCACAGATATAGCCCTCGGGACCCTGAAGGCTGTTAAACCACTGGGGTATGAGGTCATCAATTTAGGTAACAGCCAACCTCACAAACTTAAGGAGCTTATACACATTGTGGAGGAGCTTATCGGCACGAAAGCCAAAATACTTTACAGGGACTTTCACAAAGCGGATATGAAGGATACGTGGGCGGACATACAGAAGGCGGAGAAACTCCTCGGCTGGAAACCCCAGACAGACTTAAGAGAAGGTATAGAGAAAACGGTAAGGTGGTTCGTGGACAACTGGAACTGGGTAAAGAACTTGAAGCTCTAACAGGAATTCAACGCCCGCACCTTTAACCCATATTTTATAATTCTTTTTCACTGGTATGGGTCTGAGCGAAGCTATACTGTCCGTTCCCGCTCTTATGATAGCGGTTATACTCCACGAAGTAGCTCACGGCTGGGTTGCCTATAGGATGGGGGACCCTACCGCCAAACTTGCGGGTAGGCTCACGCTGAATCCTGTTCCTCACATAGACCCCATAGGGACACTCTTGTTACCTGCCATGTTTATAGTCCTGAACTCGCCAATAATATTCGGCTGGGCTAAGCCTGTTCCCATAAACCCTATGAACTTCAGGGACCTGAGAATGGGAACCTTCTTCACTTCCATAGCGGGCGTGGTTATGAACCTGATGCTTGCTATAGGGTTTGGACTTACCTACAGACTGCTTTACAGCCTCGCAGGTACAGCGGACCCATTTTTAACAAGCTCGGTGATTTACCCCCTCATGATATTCTGTGCAAAGTCCGTTCTAATAAATCTCATCCTTGCTCTGTTTAACATACTTCCCATACCTCCGCTGGACGGTAGCAGGGCACTTATGAGCTTTTTATCCTTCCGGTATTGGGAGCTGTTTTACAAATACGAGATTTATGGTTTTCTGGTTATTACCCTGCTTCTCTTTACGGGTGTTATCGGCAGGATAATCTATCCTCCTCTTATATATCTATACCAGGTTATACTTGGGGGAGCTGTATGAGAAATACCTCCTTAAACCTGCTCGGTTTCGGGGTAATAGTCCTGTTATCTGTTATCGTGGTTATGTATAAGCCTGTCAACCTCGGTCTTGACCTTAAAGGTGGCATATCTATGGTTCTCGAACCGGACTACGAGAGGGCCATAAGACGTGAATACGAAAGGTTTGCAAGACAGGTGGAGAGGACTCTGCGGGAGAAGGCTATCAAGCTTCTTGACGTTACAGCCTATTCCCAGCATATAGAGATTGAGTATCTTGAAGAGTCTGAGCTTCTCCGTATAGAGGAAGCTATAAAGGGTCTTCTTAAGGAAGTGTCTGTAGAGAAAGAGCGGGAAGGAATACTGAAGCTGACATTCACCTCCGCCTATATAGAGCGCCTGAAAGAGGATATCCTTGAGCAAACTATAGAGATTATCCGAAGCAGGATAGATACCCTCGGGGTTGCACAGCCCGTAGTTACCAAAATAGGTAAGGAAAGAATCCTCGTTGAGCTACCTGGTTTTCTGGACATAGATAGGGCAAAGAGGATAATAGGTAGCACCGCATCGCTTGAACTGAAGCTCGTTATAGACAGTTCCTTTTCGAAGGAGGAGCTTGAGAAGAAACTTTCCAAGGACACGGAAATACTGCCTTCCAGGGAAGGCGGGGAGTGGTTCCTTCTCGACAAGGTTCCCATAGTATCGGGTTCAGACCTTAAAACCGCTTACATGAGCAAGGACGAGTTCGGAAGGCCAGCTGTGGGCTTTGAACTCAAGAGTGAATCCGCAGACAAGTTTGCAGACTTCACTTCAAAGAATATAGGAAAGAGGCTCGCTATCGTCCTTGAGGACAAGGTGGTCTCCGCACCGGTAATCCAGAGCAGGATATCGGACAGGGGACAGATTACGGGAAACTTCACCAGCGACGAGGTAAGAGACCTTGCGCTCATATTAAGGACCGGCTCTCTTCCTACGAGCCTGAGTATCCTTCAGGAGAAGGTGGTAGGTCCATCACTGGGTAAGGATGCTATTGAGCAGGGCATAAAAGCGGGAATCTTAGGCTTTGTGCTCCTTCTGGTTATAGTGGTCGCAAGATATAAGGTCGCAGGGATATCCGCCACCTTGTCGATACTTATGAACGGGCTACTTTTGTGGGCGGGGCTTGCGCTGTTCGGAGCAACCTTGACCCTTCCAGGTATAGCGGGAATTATACTCAACATGGGCATAGCGGTAGACTCCAACGTTCTGATATTTGAAAGGGTTAAAGAAGAGCTCAGGCTGAAAAATACACTCCGCAAAGCTATAGAGCTGGGCTACAAACGCACCTGGAGTGCAGTTTTGGACACACATGTAACCCTCCTTGTAGCGTCCCTTATACTATTTCAGTTCGGAAGCGGTCCTGTAAAAGGCTTTGCCACAACCTTAGCAATAGGAACAATAGCAAGTTTTGTATCTAACGTTTACTACGCGAAGGTGTTTCTTGATTTTCTCGGCAAGCGCAGATGGCTGAAGATTTAGCACAGTTTGTCCTAAAATAGTTCCCATGGAGGCTGTAGTAGGAGTTCTTACAATATCTGACAGAGCGAGCAGGGGAGAGTATGAGGACCTGAGCGGTAAGGCTATCATAGATTATCTCAAAGATGTTATAAAGACACCTTTCAGGGTGGAGTACAGGGTTATACCTGATGAGAGAGAGCTCATAGAGAAAACCCTGGTTGAGCTTTCCGATAAGGTGGGCTGTAGCCTGATACTCACTACTGGAGGAACCGGCCCCGCGCCCAGGGACGTTACACCCGAAGCTACCGAGTCTGTCTGTCAGAAAATGCTTCCAGGTTTTGGAGAGCTTATGAGAAAGGTCTCTCTTGAGCAGGTTCCCACCGCTATTTTGTCCAGACAAACCGCAGGCATAAGGGGGAAATGCCTTATAGTTAACCTTCCGGGTAAGCCCCAGTCCATAAAGCTATGTTTGGATGCTGTATTTCCTGCTGTTCCTTACTGTATAGACCTGATAGGTGGAGCTTTCATAGATACGTACGAGGATAAAGTTAGAGCCTTCAGGCCGGGTCAGAGATAGCCGAAGTCTCCGCTCAGGTTCTCCCTCACCCTGATCCATCGCGGATAGAACTTTTTAGGGTCAGCGACAGGAAACTCAAACTCTTTGAAGCCATTACTGCAAAACTTTGAACTCACCACGCGGAAAAACACGCATACCTTGACCCCGTCAACATCAAGGCTCTCCGCTTCCTGGGGAGGTATGCCTATTTTGGCGTTGAACTTTTATGATATAAACTTGCAGGATTTGCGGAGTCTCCTTTTGAAGACTTTGCTCTCCCTCCGCAGGGAGCTACACCTGTCCCTTGGCTCAATCTCACACTTGCTCATGTTTATGCAGGGAGTTTTGCCCTCTATGCCATACCTCTTGTCCTTGTCGCAGGGAAAGTAAAAGCTTGAGGTGGTGAAAAGTATCAGGTATACGTAGTCACCTTCGGTGTGAATAACCATATAGGGCCTAAATCCGCTGTCTCCCATCCCTTCCCGCGGGAAGGCTCTATGCTCTTCCAGAGCTTCTTTTCCCGATACCACCCTACCGAGAACCTCTTAAAGTCGGAAGAAACAGGGTAGTGCTCCTTTAGGATGTCTCCCAGCCTGAAGGACATATAAGTATTATATTTTCTCATGTAGGATGAACCTTCTGTGGATACAGGGGCTTTCCTGTAGCGGTAACACCCAGTCCTTCCTGTGCGGAGAGAACCCTTCCGCTGGACAGCTACTGAGCAAGTTCAACGTTCTCTACCACCCTGCAGTAACCTGGGAAGGTTCCGAAGAGGAAGCTGTGAGGCTCGTCCTCGAAGACAAGGTTCATCTTGATGTGTTCATCTTGGAGGGTGCAGTAGGCCCTCGTATGAGGAAACTGCTGGGAAAGGATTTCAGTGCTGTTGTAAAGGAGTTAGCGAGGAGAGCGGACTACGTTATAGCTCTCGGGAACTGTGCGGTTTTCGGTAACATACCCGCAAAACGGGAACCTCGGGTAAAGGGTCTTCAGTATCGCTTTCAGGACAGGGGCGGGATTCTCGGGAAGGCTTTTACCTCGCGAAAGGGCCTTCCTGTTATAAACCTTTCCGGCTGTCCCGCGCATCCTTCGTGGCTCTCTTTCGTGCTGAGCGAGATACTGGAAGGAAGAAGGTTGAAGCTGGACGAGAAGGGCAGACCCCTTGAGCTATACGCCTACCTGACCCATCAGGGCTGTCCGAGAAACGAATACTTTGAGTGGAAGATAGAGTCGGAAGAGCTGGGAACCAAGGAAGGTTGCCTGTTTTACAACTTCGGTTGTAGGGGGCCCATGACCCACTCCTCCTGCAACAGAATTCTCTGGAACGGTGTAAGTTCAAAAACCAGGGCGGGCATGCCCTGTGTGGGTTGCACCGAGTTTGACTTTCCAAGAGAGAACATGCTCAAAACACAGCATGCCATGGGCATACCTGCGGAGCTACCCCTGGGTGTGTCCAAGAGAGGATACATACTCCTTGCGGGAGTGGCAAAGACCTTTGCTCCCGAGAGGCTTAAAAAGAGGCTTTTGAATGAAGATAAGTAAGAAAGTTCTTAACCGTGTTGAGGGAGAGGTAGAGCTAAAGCTCAAGTGGAAAAAAGGCAAAGTAGAGGATGCCTTTGTCATAGCACCTTCCTACAGGGGTTTTGAGGAAATTTTGAGGGGTAGACCCGCTCTGGATGCTGTGGTGATTACCCCGAGGGTATGCGGTATATGCGGACACGCACACCTTATGGCTTCAACAGGAGCAATTGAGGACGCTTTGCGTAAAGGAGGTATAGAAATTCAACTCTCGGAGAAGGCTCTGAAAGTGCGTGAGCTGACCCTGAGCTGTGAGCTCATTCAGAATCACCTCAGATGGTTTTACCTGTATCTCTTTCCGGACCTTATAAGGCTTGAGCCCTCTCTAAGGGAGGACTACGAGCCCTTAAAAGGCAAGAAGTGGTTCAAAGCTATCGATGCCAGCAACAAAGCCATAAAGGTTATAGCCACATTCGGCGGGCAGTGGCCTCACACATCCTACGCAGTTCCCGGGGGCGTTACCTGTGACCCTACTCGCTTTGAGCTCGGACAGGCAAAGAGCTTCCTTGAGGAGCTGAGGGGGTTCCTGGAAGAGCAACTGATAGGTATGGATATAGAAAGATACCTGTCTCTTAGCGAGGAGAGATTCCTGAGAGAACTGCATGGAGATATGGAAGTATTCAAGGAGGTATCAGATAAACACTTACTCCACGAAGTGGGAAATTCCTACGGTAGGTTCATCTCAAGCTACGGTGTTCTTTTCAATCGTATTTGCAAATTTGACCTTAGGAAGGTCAAAGAAGATACAAGCTACAGTTTCCTTTCGGGGAAAGCCAGAGGCTACTCCTGGTCCAAGAGCGCACGTTATAACGGCTATCCCTGTGAAACTGGACCTCTTGCCCGCAAATTGACTTTGGGTGACAGAGTGTTCAGACATCTATACCGCTTGTTCGGAGATTCGGTCATGGTCAGGGTTCTTGCACGGATAGATGAGCTGGTTAGGTTGAGCGAGAGAGCGCTAAATCTTGTAGATAGCATAGAGCTGTCTCAGCCCTCTTGGGTAAAACCTCCCTTAGATATAGAGAAGTTCAGCGGTAGCGGGGCGGGTGTTGTAGAGGCATCACGCGGAACGCTTATCCACAAGGTGAAGATAAATAGAGGAAGGATAGAAAGCTACGACATAATAACTCCCACGGTCTGGAACTTAGGCCCACGGGATGAGCGTTTCTTAGGGGTTGTTGAGAAGGCCATAGTGGGCGTGGATTCACAGATAAAGGCGGAGATAGTTCTCAGGAGCTTTGATGTGTGTTCCGTGTGCACTTCTCATTGA
>CAYSNS010000071.1:0-6011 GCA_964432395.1 uncultured Aquifex sp.
GCATACCGACAAGATTGACAGGGTCCAGTTAAGAGAAAGCCTCAGATGGAAAGTTAAGCTTCCCGTTGAGTTTGCTCTTATAGATGATATAACTCAAGAAGTTAACGAAGTAAGCTTCCTAAGTGGCAGGATAGACGATATTAGCACCAAGGGCGTTAGGATATGCACTGAGGAGCTCATCAAGCCCTCAGAGGGCAAATACGTTCTCATGAACTTCAACATAGGAGAGCACAGATTTGAAAACACGCTGGGCCAAATAATGAACGTTCGGACCCTGCAGTCCCAGGTATGTATGGGAATAAGGTTTCTCAAGCTCTCTCGCCAAGAGGAGAAAGTCATAGACAGATTTATACTTGAAGAACAGAGGAAGCTGATAAAAACCTTCAAGATAGGTGATGTAGATTAATGTCAGGCAGGGTAGTCATAGTAGGGAGGCCCAACGTAGGAAAGTCAACCCTGTTCAACAGGATTGTAGGTAAGAGGAAATCTATAGTTGAGGACACACCAGGTGTTACAAGAGACACCATAGAGGCAACAGCTCAATGGGCAGGTAAGGATTTCATCATTGTAGACACAGGTGGTCTCGTTACAGACACACACGAGGATATACTCCGCAAGGTGAAGGAAACTGTAGAGAAGGAGATAGACAAAGCTGACCTCATACTCTTCGTGGTAAGCGCCAGGGATGGAGTAACTCCTCTGGACAAGGATATAGCAAGGATTCTGGAACCCTATCGGGCGAAGGTTCTGCTCGTAGTAAACAAAGCGGATACCCAGCGGGATGAAGAGAGTGCCTTAGAGTTCTACGAGCTCGGTTACGAGAAGCTCTACATCCTCTCTGCAATTCACCGTAAAGGGGTAGGCGAGCTCTTAGACTATATAGTGGACACGTTACCAGAAGAACCCTCCAGCTATGCAAACGAAGGTATAAAGGTAGCCCTCGTAGGCAGACCGAACGTGGGCAAATCTTCTATTGTGAACTCCCTGCTGGGCAGGGAAAGAGTAATAGTTTCTCCCATCGCAGGCACAACGAGAGACGCGGTAGAGGTCCCTTTCAGGTGGAAAGGAAAGGACTTCCTGCTTGTAGACACCGCGGGTCTTAGAAGGCGTTCAAGAGTAGATTACGGCATTGAGTTTTTTTCCGTGGGCAGGTCTTTAAAGGCTATTGAGCTTTGTGATGTTGCCTGTCTGGTTCTGGATGCGAGCGAAGGCGTAACAAGACAAGACAAGCGTATAGGTGGACTGATAGAGAGAAGGCACAAAGGATGTGTGATAGTAGCAAACAAGATGGACCTGTGCTCCCTCTCGGAGGAGGAGGTAAAAAGAAGGATAAGGGAGGAGCTGTTCTTTTTGGATTACGCTCCCTTGGTTCTGACTGTCGCTACCACCGGAGAGGGCATGCAAGCCCTGCTGGAGCAGGTCATCAAGGTATACAGCGATTATACAAGACAACACAGAACATCCTTTGTAAACAGGAGCGTTAGGAAAATACTGACAGAAAAGCCCCTATACCACAAGGGAAAGGCAGTCAAGGTCTACTACGCTTTTCAGGAGGGTATAAAACCACCTTCGGTGGTGATAATCACCAACTTTCCCGACGCCTGGAAGGATAACTATAGACGGTTCTTTACAAAAAGACTTAGGGAACTTCTGAATATAAGGAACTCACCCTTAAAGTTAACGGTAAAGGGTAGGGAGTAAATCCCCTCCCAGGTCATAATCGGTAGCCTGGGTTATACGAACCCTAACGGTATCCCCTACCTCCAGGGCTCTATGTTCGCTTTCTATATAAACCACTCCGTCCACCTCGGGAGCTTGCATGTAAGTCCTCCCGACTGGAACAAAGGAAAATTCCTCCGAGTATCCGTCTACAAGAACCTCAAACTCTTTTCCTATAAGGCTCCTGTTTATATCCAGTGTTACCTTTCTCTGAGCTTCCATAAGCTCTCTTCTACGCTCCTGTTTCGTCTGCGCTGACAGAGGGTCTCCCAGCGGATAGGCATGAGTTCCCTCCTCTGGAGAGTAGGTAAACACACCGACCCAGTGAAAGTGTCCCTCCCTGACGAACTCCACAAGCCTGCGGAAGTCCTTTTCGGTCTCTGTGGGGTATCCCACTATAAAGGTGGTCCTGAGCACTGCGGAGGGTATACGCACTTTGATTTTTTCTATTAGGGAACGCACGAACCTTTCATCGTATCCTCTCCTCATGCTCTTCAAAACTCCCGTAGAGATATGCTGTAAGGGTATATCAAAGTAAGGCACAACCTTTTCAGAGCTCCGGATGTATTCCAGAAGTTCGTCGTTGACTTCTGTAGGGTAGAGGTAGAGAAGCCTTATCCACTTTATGCCTTCTACCTTTTCAAGCTCCTCAAGGAGCTCTGTTAGCTTCTCCTCCTTGTATAGGTCCCTTCCGTAGTATGTAGTGTCCTGCGAGACTACGTTTATCTCTTTTACTCCCAAGTTTGCAAGCTCCCTCACTTCCGAGACTATATCGTCTATGGGTCTTGAGGTGTGCCTTCCCCTTATTCCCGGAATAGCACAGAAGGAGCACTTTCGGTTACAACCCTCCGCTACCTTCAGGTAGGCATAGGAACGAGGTGTTGAAAGCAGACGGTGGGACGTGCTGTATTTGGGCCTGAGCTTCAGATACTTCAGAACCTCATCCCAGCTCTGAGTGCCGAAGAAGGCTTCCACCTCGGGCAGTTCCCTTTCAAGCTCTCTTTTATATCTCTCTACGAGGCACCCTACAACCAGGACCCTCTTTCCCCTGTCTACCACATCGAGGATAGTTTCTATGGACTCCCTTTTGGCATCCTCTATAAAACCACACGTGTTTACAATTATGCAGTCCGCATCTTCTAAGCTGTTCGTTATGTCCACGCCAGAGCTCTTGAGCTTACCTAAGAGGACTTCGCTGTCTACAAGGTTTTTGGAGCATCCGAGGCTTATCAGGCCTATCTTCATCTATATACAGAAGTCAGTTGGCTTTACCGTTCCTCAAAGCCTCCCACTCCTCTGGCGTAAGGACGCTCACGCGTTTTTTCTTCTTCCTGTTCTCAAAGTGGACATACCCATCCACAAGGGCAAAGAGCGTGTAGTCGGAACCCATGCCTACGTTCTTTCCGGGGTATATCTTCGTTCCTCTCTGACGCACAAGTATGTTACCCGCCTTTACGAACTGTCCTCCGAACCTCTTTACTCCAAGCCTCTTAGAGTTACTGTCCCTACCGTTTCTTGTTGAGCCTCCGCTTGCCTTGGAAGCCATTGTTAAACCTCCTTTATCTCTTTAATGAGTATCTCTGTGTAGGGCTGTCTATAACCTTTCCACCTCTTGTAGTTCTTCTTGGGCTTGTATTTAAAAACGGTAACCTTTTTACCCTTCCCGTGGGCGGTAACCTCCGCCACTACCTTGCCTTTGTAAAACTCAACGCTCCCGTCTTCCTTTCTAACCATTATGGGTTCAAACTCAACTGTAGAACCCTCCTGAGCCTCTATTTTCTCTATCCTGAGCTTCATACCCGGTTCAACCCTATACTGTTTTCCGCCCGTCTTTATGACAGCATACATCGGTATTTCCTCCTCTTTCCTGAGAGACTCTTAAGTATATCACAAAAGTGCACAGATATATAGACTTGAGTTTTGGGATAAAATAAAGCTCTCCTATGGAAAAGCGCTGGGAAGTTCACGGACTTTTGGAAGAAGAGTATAGAAGGATAGTGAACTATCTAAGAAGAGAGCCGAACGATGTTGAACTCGGTATACTTGGTGCGCTTTGGTCCGAGCACTGCTCCTATAAATCCTCACGAAAGGTTCTTAAGAAGTTTCCTACAGAAGCGGAATGGGTTGTTCAGGGCCCTGGGGAGAACGCAGGCGTGGTGAAAGTAGATGATAAGGTATGGATAGCTTTCAAGGTGGAAAGTCACAATCATCCATCCTTCATAGAACCTTTCCATGGTGCGTCCACAGGTGTGGGAGGCATAATAAGGGACGTTCTTTCCATGGGAGCCAGGCCTGTTGCACTTGCAGACTCTCTTAGGTTTGGAAATCTCGATGAAGACCAAGTCAGCTATCTATTGAAGGGTGTAGTTAAGGGTATAAGCTCCTATGGAAACTCTATAGGTGTTCCTACGGTGGCGGGAGAAACATTTTTTGAGAGCTGTTACAGAACCAATCCTTTGGTAAACGCTTTTTGCCTTGGAATAATGCCCGCGGGCAGGGTATTTCGGGCCAGAGCTACGAAGGTAGGACAGCTTTTATTCCTTATAGGCTCCTCCACAGGACGGGACGGAATACATGGAGCGGTCATGGCTTCTGGAGAGTTCGGTGAGGATGACCAAGACAAAAGACCGAACGTTCAGATAGGAGACCCCTACTTTGGTAAGAAGCTTGTAGAGGCTGTTTTAGAAGCTGTAGAAAGGGGTCTGATAGTGGGCATGCAGGACCTGGGCGCGGCGGGGCTTGCAGGCTCCGCATCGGAACTTGCAAGCAAGTCAGGCATGGGGGTGGTGCTCTATCTGGATAACGTCCCTTTGAGAGAAAAGGGAATGACCCCTTACGAGATACTGCTCTCCGAAAGCCAGGAGAGAATGCTCTTGGTAGCGGATGAGGAAAAGGTTGAGGAACTCAGGCTGTTGGCACAGAAGTATCATCTGAGCTGGGGAGTTGTAGGAAGAACTACCGAAGACGGGACCTTAAAGGCTGTTTATAGGGACCAGGTGGTGGCACATCTGCCTGTTAGCCTTATAGTTGAAGAGGCTCCCGTTTACGATAGACCCATTAAGGAACCTTCCTATCTGAAGGAGCTTAGAAGTTTTGACCCGAGCAAAATAGAGCCTGCGGACATAGGAGAAGCTCTCAAAAAACTTCTGCGTTCACCCAACGTGTGCTCCAAAGAGTGGGTTTACTCTCAGTATGACTACCAGGTGGGAACTAACACGGTGATAAAACCCGGCGGGGACGCATCTCTGCTCAGGCTCAAATGGGTAAGCAAGCCGGAGATAAGCTCGGACAAAGGCATTGCCATATGTGCGGAAGGGAACGGAAGGCTCGTGTACATGGACCCGTATGAAGGGGGTAAGCTCGTTGTTGCAGAGGCATGCAGGAACGTAGCCTGTGTAGGGGCAAAACCCCTCGCTATAACCGATTGCCTTAACTTCGGAAACCCGGAGAGGCCCGAGATTATGTGGCAGTTTACAAAGGCTGTTGAAGGTATGGCACAGGCATGCAGGGAGCTAAACGTTCCCGTGGTTAGCGGTAACGTGTCTCTTTACAACGAAACCGTGGAGAGGGAAGAGATAAGGAACATCTTCCCCACGCCGGTGGTGATATGCGTAGGTGTTCTTGAGAACGTGGAGAAGTTCACCACACACGTATACCAACAGCCATCGGAACTGCTTCTAATAGGTGACTTATCCAACCCCGTAAGGGTGGACGGTAGTGAGTATCTGAAGGTTGTTCATGGAATCCTCGGAGGTAGAATCCCCACCGTTGACTTGAAAAAGGAAAAAGCTCTTATAGAGACCTTAGTAGAGCTATCCGCAAGGGATATGGTTCTCTCCGCTCACGATGTATCTACCGGAGGGCTTTTGATAAACGTACTTGAGAGCCTCTTTCCTACAGAGCTCGGCGTAGAGCTTGAGGTATATTCTGAAGAGCGTGCGGACTTTTTCCTGTTCTCCGAGAACCCTACAAGGGTAGTGGTAAGTGTTGAGCCTTCCAATGCCTCACAGGTTAAGGAGCTTATAGAAGAAAAAGGACTTGATTGGATGTACATAGGAAAGGTGGTTGAAGGTGGGCACCTTAGCCTTTCCTACAACGGCGAACTCCTTGTAAAGGAAAGCATAGAGGAGCTTAGAAACATCTGGACAAGGGCTTTAGAGGTGGCGCTTTGACTTATCTGTACACTACCTTAGCGGTTTTAATACTTGACCTGGTTACGAAAGAGTTTGCCCAAGAGTTTCTTGCACAAAAGCCTTACGACCTCTTGCCTTTCGTTAAGCTCTTTCTTATAC
>CAYSNS010000072.1:0-5986 GCA_964432395.1 uncultured Aquifex sp.
GCAACGGCTACTAATGTTTACTAATGTCTATGTTTTTAGGTAGCTGTTGCAACCATTGATATGAAGTTTCAGCATATTCTGGGCAAAAGTTCGCCGGAAGGCGCTTCCATTATCCTCTTCACACCGTAAGGTGTTCTCAGAACAACCCTCCGCTTTCCCTTGCAGACTACCTCCCCTATACGAACCGCTTCCTTGCCGTAGGGATGGCTTCTTAAAACCTCAAGGGCTTTGGAAGAGTCACGAGGGTCTACAGCTATAACGACCATGCCCTCGTTGGCAAGGTGAGTGGGTTCGAAACCCAGAAGCTCACACAGTCCGAGAACCGAGTCCTTGACGGGCAGGGATTCCTCTTCTATCTCTATCTCAACCTCCGACTGATGGGCCCACTCGTTGAGGACAGCGGAAAGCCCTCCTCTGGTGGGGTCTCTCATGGCACGGACCCTGACACCGCTCTTAAGCAGTTCCTCTATCATCTCCCAAAGACTCCTGCAGTCGCTCTCTATCGGCATTTCAAACTCCATGCCCTCCCTTTGAGCAAGTATGCACGCTCCGTGGTCCCCTACCGTTCCCGAAACTATTATGGTGTCTCCCTCCCTCAGATTGTGGGCGGAGAGCCCTTCGTATACGACCTTTCCTATACCCGAGGTGTTTATAAAAATCCTGTCCACCTGTCCCCTCGGGACAACCTTTGTGTCACCTGTAACTATAGAAACCCCTACTTTCTTGGCTTCCATAGCCATACTTTTTACGATTTCTTCCAGCTCACTCAGGGGCAGTCCCTCCTCTATGATGAAGCCCACCGATAAGTAAAGGGGTCTTGCTCCCATCACCGACAGGTCATTTACAGTTCCCGCAACAGCCAGCTTGCCTATGTTACCCCCTTTGAAGAAGGGGGGTGAGACGGTGAAAGTATCGGTAGTAAAGGCGAGCCTTCCAGAAAGCTCTAAAAGAGCGGAGTCTTCCATCGCCTCTAAGACAGGGTTGGAAAAGTGCTTTATGAAAAGCTCCTTTATCAGCCTTTGGCTCTCTTCGCCTCCTGAGCCGTGAGCGAGGAGTATCCTCTTCATAGTGTTATATTAAAGCCTATGAGGACTGTTGATGTAAGTTCAAAGTTCGAGACCCTAAGAAGTGCAAAGGCTTACGGAAGGATAAAACTCAAGCCCGAGACCCTCACCCTCATAAGGGAAAAGAAGCTTCCCAAAGGAGACCTTGTCGAGGCAACGAAGCTGAGCGGTATATTCGGGGCAAAGAAGACAGGAGAGCTTTTGCCTTTCTGTCATCCCATAGCTATAGACTTTGTTGAGGTGCGGGTGGAGCTTAAGGAGGAGTGTGTAGAGGTCTTTTCGGAGGTCAGAGGCATAGCCAGAACGGGTTACGAGATGGAGGCCCTCACTGCAGTTTCTGTAGCTCTCCTTAACGTTTACGACATGTGTAAGGGCGTGGACGACAGCATGGTCATAGAGGAGATAAGGCTTACCCACAAGAGAGGTGGTAAATCCGACTGGAAAGAGGACCTAAGAGGAATAAAGGTAAAGCTGGAGTCCGAGAAAGAGGACATAAAAGAGCTTGCCAGAGCTTACATTGAGAGGCTTGGTGCGGAAGTATCTTCCGAAGGAGACATTACTATACTTATAGGAAACTCCTGTGAACTTTATCAGAGGCTTGAATCCTTAGAAGGCGTTATAGCTCTATACGACTTTAGGCGCTCTCCCGCGGACATAAGGGAGTGGATAAAGGTAGGCAAGGATAAAGGGGGCAAGCTCGTTGTCTGTATCCCCCCTCGGGAATCAAAGGTCAAGTTCTTTTTTGAGAGCTTTGGGGGTCTTTTGAGGAGCCTCTTATGAGGTTTGTTCTGTGCATCACCGGTGCAAGCGGAGCGATTTACGGATACAGACTCCTTGAAGTTCTCTCTCAGAAGGCGGAGCTTGATGTGGTTATTTCCTCTGCGGGCTCTGTGGTTCTGAAAGAAGAGCTCGGCCTTACTCCCGTCCAGCTTAAGGAGAAGTTTCCGCAGGTAAGATTCTGGAAAGAGAGGGAGCTTACCGCCCCCGTGGCAAGCGGTTCAAAGCTTGTGAAGTATGCGGGCGTGGTGGTTGCACCCTGTTCGATGAGCACCTTAGGGGCGGTAGCGGGGGGTGTGAATGTTAACCTGATACATCGTGTATGCGAAGTAGCCCTGAAGGAAAGGGTCAAACTGGTAATGCTTGTGAGGGAGATGCCCTACTCGCGGGTGCACATAGAGAACATGCTCAGGGCAACCGATGCGGGAGCAGTTATCGTGCCCGCAAGCCCGGGCTTTTACCACAGGCCTAAAACCCTTGAAGAGCTTGTGGACTTTGTGGTGGGTAAGGTTCTTGACCAGCTGAGGGTAGAGCACAACCTCTTTAAGAGGTGGAAGGATGTGCTTTAATATTTCCACTCATGCTCTCCTCTCTGCTAATAATCGGCGTAGGTTTTATGGGAGGTTCTCTGGCCCTTGCCCTAAGAGAGGAAGGCTTTAAGGGAAAGATATTCGGACTGGATATAAACCCCGAATCTTTAAAAAAAGCCAGAGAGAAGGGAGTCATAGACGAAGGAAGCACCAGCTACGAGAGTGTGAGTGACTTTGAGCCCGAGATAGTGGTTCTCGCAAGCCCCGTGCGAACCTTCAGAGATATATCAAAGAGGCTAAAGCCTTTCCTAAAGGAAGAAAGCATAGTCACAGACCTGGGAAGCGTTAAGGGACGGCTGGTTTACGACCTGGAAGCGCTTCTGGGTGCGAGGTTTGTGGGAGCTCACCCCATAGCGGGAACGGAAAAGTCGGGCGTTGAACATAGTGTGTCCAACCTGTTTAGGGACAAGAAGCTAATCATCACACCTACAGAAAACACCGATAAGGAAGCCCTCAGCAGGGTTGAAAATCTTTGGAAAGCTGTCGGAGCGGACATAGAGTTTATGGACCCGTTCGTTCATGACTGGGTTTTCGGAGCTGTATCTCATCTGCCCCATGCGGTAGCATTTGCACTTATAGATGCCCTGATAGATATGTCCGAAGATATAGACCTCTTCAAGTATCCTGGAGGGGGCTTTAAGGACTTTACGCGCATAGCGGGAAGCGACCCCATTATGTGGAGAGATATATTCTTGGAGAATAAGAAAAACGTCCTGAAAGCCATAGAGGTTTACATAAACTCTCTCCAAAAGCTTAAGTCTCTTATAGAGCACGAGGCGGAAGGAGAGCTTACCCGTTATCTGGAAGAGTCCAGACAGAGGAGGATGAAGCTGGAATGAAGCCCTTGGAGTTGGAAGGACCCGCCCGTAGAGTTAAGGGAACGCTCAGGGTTCCCTCCGACAAGTCCATATCCCACAGGGCGGTGATATTGGGGGCTTTAGCAAGAGGCACGACCAGGGTTTATAACTGGCTGAGTTCAGCGGATACTTTAGCTACGCTCGATATAGTCAGGCATCTGGGGGTAAAAGTAGAAGAATGCAACCGAGGAGAACTGTTGATAGAGGGAGCGGATTACTCATTTCTTGAGCCCCAAGACATACTCAGGGCGGAAAACTCCGGGACAACAGCCCGGCTCATGGCAGGTGTCTTAGCTACACAGCCTTTTTTCAGCGTAATCACCGGTGACAAAAGTCTAAGGCAAAGACCTATGCTCAGAGTGGTTGAACCGCTCAGGCGGATGGGAGCTTTCGTAGATGGCAGGGAAGGGGGCAACAAGCTACCCTTATGTATCAGAGGTGGAGAGCTCAGAGGGATTTCTTTCTTCAACAAGAAGGCGTCCGCTCAGGTCAAGTCTTCCCTGATTCTCGCAGGACTGAGGGCGGAAGGGACAACGGAGATATTGGAGCCTGTCCTTTCCAGGGACCACACCGAGAGGATGCTTCGCTCCTTCGGAGTTGAGCTCGTGTCGTTAGTGGAGGAAAGGGGGCACATAGTCAAGGTCAAGGGAGGGCAGTCTCTCAAGGCAACGGACATTTACTGTCCTGCGGACCCTTCCTCCGCATCTTTCTTCTGCGCTCTTGCTTTACTTGCTCCGCAAGGTGAGCTCCTTCTCAAGGATGTCCTTGTGAACCCCACAAGGGACGGTTTCTACAGAAAGCTTATTGAGATGGGGGCTCAGATAGAGTATGTAAACGTAAGGGAGGTGTCGGGCGAGCAGGTAGCGGACATACTTGTAAGGAGCACCCATAACCTGAAAGCGGTCAATGTAGACCCCGATGAAGTCCCGGCCATGATAGATGAGATTCCCATGCTGGCGGTCGTCATGGCTATGGCGGAGGGTAAATCCGAGGTCAGGGGGGCTTCCGAGCTCAGGGTAAAAGAGAGCGACAGGATTAAGGCGGTCGTTGAAAATCTATCCTCAATGGGTGCGGATATTCAGGAGCGGGAGGACGGCTTCGTGATAGAGGGACCGGCAAAGCTTAAGGGAGCTCCCATAAAGACCTTCTCGGACCACAGGATAGCTATGGCGTTTTCCATAGCGGGTCTTGTTGCGGAGGGCGTAACCTCAATAGACGACCCGGAATGTGTGAGGATATCCTACCCCTCATTCTATGAGGACCTCAAGAAATTAGTTCGGAAAGCCTCTTTATAGCTTTTAGCTTCTCTCTATCGCCGATTCTCGCTCTGGCTATCGCTTCTTTGAGCATTTCTATGGTGGTGTCGTAGGTGTCCTTCTGGACAGGGTATGGGTGCCCGTCCTTTCCTCCGTGGGCAAATGAGTAACGGGCGGGGTCCTCAAAGGAAGGTTTTGCTCCGCACACTATCTCACTCACAAGGGTAAGCGCCCTTATAGTTTTCTCGCCTATACCCCTAATCCTGAGCAGGTCTTCAAAGGAGCGGATATGGTTCTGAACCCTGTTCAATGTTTCTCTCAGTTTTACCCTATTCACATCTTCGGGGCTTATGTAGTGTCTCCTGGGCATGGATAAGCTCTTTACGTTATCAAGCTCCTTAAGGAGGGTTTCTCCGTCATTTACAAGCTCAAGGATGGCCTTTCTCACTCCTGCGGATTTGGAAGATATCAGATTCAGGATTATCTTTCTGTGGACCTCCTGAGCGGATATACCGCTGTGGGGCTCTTCTACAAAGCTCCTTAGCCCTTCTCCCGCCCAGTGGTAGCGTCGTGCGAGCCTGAGTCTTGCGTTCATCCCTTGCTGGATGACCACCCACTTGCCATCTTCGGTAAAGAAGAGGCTGTGATGATAGAGTCTGTAACCATCCTGCACTAAGACGTTATCCACCTTTGCCACAAGCCTGCTCACATCCTTGAGACCCTCTACATCTACGGAAAACCTTTCCCCGAGCGTATCAAGATGTTTAGGTGTTTCTAAGGCACTCCTTCCCTTGCCTCCTGCGGAGAAAACTCCCAGGTCCTTACCTATGCTCCTGAGAGCTTCTTTGAGCGCACCGCAGACGGTAGTCGTCACTCCGCTTGAGTGCCAGTCAAAACCCAGAACGCACCCAAGGGACTGAAACCAGAAAGGGTCCGAGAGCCTTTTTAGAATTTCATCCCTCCCGTATTCCATAGCTATAAACTCAAGTATGGAGCGGGAGAGGGAAACCATCCTCTCGAACAGCCACGGGGGAGCCTTGCCGTAATGGAGAGGGAGGTCCGCAATGCCCTTTCTCATCTAACCGCTTCTTCTCCTTCCGCCAAGCACTTTTAATGGAAGTCCCCAGACTTGAGTAAAGAGCTTGCCCGCCAGATGGTCAAAGCTATCTTTCTCTGAATAGGTAGCGAGGTCTTCAACATAGAGTGAGTTGGGAGAGGTTCTACCCACAACGGTTACAGAGCCTTTGTAAAGCTTGAGTTTTACCTCACCGCTCACATACTCAGAGAGCTTTCCTGTAAAGGCATCAAGGGCGTCCCTTAAGGGCGTAAACCAGAGGCCTTCGTAGACGAGCTTGGCATACTCGTGAGGAACGTGGCTGAGAAAGTAGTGAAAGGTGAACCTGTCGGTTACCAACGAGAGGAGGTCTCTGTAAGCCTCGTAT
>CAYSNS010000073.1:0-5975 GCA_964432395.1 uncultured Aquifex sp.
CTACGTTGGTGCCAACGTCCTGATGAAGTTCTACAACCACAAGTCTCCCGTCCTTGGATACTCCAAGACTCCCGGACACTACGGAAGGATAATTGCATGGGATCCCGCGAAGGGTGAAATTAAGTGTTACATCGATGAGAAGTACCCCACGTGGAGTGGTATCGTTGTCACAAAGGGCGGTGTAGGATTCTACGGTACGGTTGACGGATGGTTTAAAGCCTTCGACCTCAAGTCCTGTAAAGTGCTCTGGGCTAAGAAGCTCGGTTCGGGAATAATCGGAAACCCCATAGCATACGAGGTAGGTGGCAAGGAGTACATAGCGGTTCTCTCGGGTATAGGTGGATGGGTAGGTATTCCCGTGACTGCAAACCTTGATCCCAGTGACCCCTACGGTGCTCTCGGTGCAACAAACCTCGCCAATGAGCTTGACCTCTACAATCAGGCAACCCAGAGCGGAATGCTCTACGTCTTCTCCTTAGATCAGGACTGATATGGGAATCTTGAGCTTTATAAAGAAGGGGGGGCACACCCCCCTCCTCTTTCTTTTTACTCTCCTATTTTTCTTTATAACTATATCTAATTCAAAGCCTTACGCTTACATAAGTGACGAGAATCTGGGGGTGTATGTTGTTGACCTGAAAACATTGAGATTGATAAAAACTATACCCCTGCGTAAATGGGGGATAAGAGGAATAGGTGTTGTAAAAAATGGAAAGTATATAGTGGCTGCTGCCAAAAAGAGAAGGTCCTTGGTAGTTATAGATACTGGCAATTATAAGGTAGTTAAGGAGATAAAAATAGGAGACAATCCCGAGTTTGTAAAGGTCAGTCCCTTCGGCAATACTATCTTTGCCACCTACGAGCTAAAAGGTAAAGAGGAGAGAGCTTTCATAGTTGCTGTGGATGCTAAAAGATGGAAAAAAGTATTCGGCTTTGTTGGTGGTTCTGAAAGTGAAGGAATGACATTCTCCAAGGACAGCAGATACCTTATAGTTGCCAACGAAGGGGAGCATAGCCTGTCCGTTTTTGACCTTAAGCTTAAGAAGAAGGTGCGGGAGATAGAACTTAGAGAGTACGGTAAAAGACCTCGCGGTCTGAATACCTCACCCGATGGGAACTATTACGTGGTAACCTTTGAAAGCTCAAACGACCTGTTGGTCTTGGACAGGAACTTTACCCCTGTAAAAAAGACAAAAACAAGCTTGGGTCCTTATGGAGTTACCTTCAGCCCGAACGGAAAGAGGGTAGTGGTTGCCTCCTTTAGAGCGCATAAGCTTGAGATATTCTCGTTCCCAGAACTCCAGAAGGTGGGAGAAGTTCAGACGGGTAAAAGGTGCTGGCACTTTTCCTACTCCCCCGATGCCTCCAAGCTCATAGTCCCCTGCGGAAGATCTCAGGAGGTTTTGATCTTTGATGCGGAGAGCTTGAAGCTCTTGAAGAGAATAAAGTTAAAAGGTGGGAAACCGTGGGGTGCTGTGACCTACCCCAGAGCATGGGGTAGCATAGATACACCCTTTTAATATGAGGAGGAGGTGCAAAAATGAGTATGAGGATAGCGCTTGCTGTGATCCCTGTCTTGACCCTGAACTTCGCTTTCTCTCAGGAGGAGGCTGTTGAACCTATTGAGGTGATAGGCACATCACCCCTTCACGGAATAGGTATCTCCGAGGACAGGTTTCCTTCCTACGTTGAATCGGAATCCTACAAGGAGATGGAATCTCAGAGGACCCTTAATCTCACCGATTACATGGGTATTAAGCTTCCGGGGGTGTACCTCTCCACCGATAGGTCCAACGCCTTTCAAAACAACATAATATACAGAGGCTTTACATCCTCTTGGTTGATAGGTCAGCCTCAGGGACTTTCCATATACCTTGATGGTGTTCGTATGAACGAACCCTTCAGCGATGTTATGAACTGGGACATAATCCCCGACAGGGCTGTGGAATCTATGAACCTTTTCTCAGGTTCGAATCCCATATTTGGACTAAACTCACTGGGGGGAGCGCTGTCCATTCAAACGAAGGATGCCTTCTCATTTCCAAAGAAGGAGATGGGTATATCCGTCGGTTCCTTTGACACGAGATCTGTCTGGGTAGAAGGAGGATACAGGCTCTACAATAGGGTAGGCGTATATGTTATGGGGGATACCGTAAGGGGAAAGGGATGGAGGGACTTCAGCTATACCGATATAAACAGGGGGTTTTTAAAGTTAAGTTATCTGCTGGACTCGGGTATCTTAGACCTCTCCTTTCTCGGTGTAGATAATGAAATACACAGTACCGATGTTCTCCTTGAAAAGCTCCTTTCCTTAGACAGGAAGATGGCCTTCACCGCAAAGGATATATACAAGAACGATTCTTATATGGTAAACCACAGAGGTAACTATCAGCTCGGAGGTCATATAACCCTCGACTGGAATGCCTACTACAGGAACAGCCGTTCCCGTTTTGCGAGCGGTGATATGACAGACTTAGATGTTGATGGAGGTCTTCTTGTGGAAAATGACGGTACCCCTGTTGTTGATAAGAGGGGGCAATATATCCATGTTGCCCAAGATCAAATACCGGGGGTGATCAACAGAACCTCTGTCGCTCAGGAGGTTTACGGCGGAGCTTTTCAGGCATCTCTTAAAAAGAGGTTGGGAAAAGCTAAAAACAGACTCTCCGTAGGCGTTGACCTTTACAGGGCAAATATTGATTACCTCTTCGATATTGAGTTTGGTGTATTCAAACCTGATAGGGAGGTGGCAGGAACTGGGAGGTTTCTCGGCCACCCAGATGGTTCACCAGAAGATGTATATTACAGGGACGTTAAAGGGGAGAACACGGTTTATGGAGTTTATCTTGTAAACGTCCTTACGCCCTTTAAGCCGCTGGATCTGTTCTTGGGGGCAAGGTACAACTACGCCCAGCTGAAGCTGGAAGACAGGACAGGGTTTTTGAGCGGTATAAACGGGACCAACATATACAAGCGTCTCAATCCCATGATAGGCTTATCCTTTGAGTTCTACCCAAATTATCATTTCTACGCATCTTACTTTGAGTCCAGCAGGATACCTACACCCATAGAAATAACCTGCTCCGATCCTACAGAAGAATGTAGGCTCCCTTCCGCATTTGTGGAAGATCCCCCCTTAAAGCAGGTCGTGGGCAAGACGGTTGAGACAGGGGTAAAGGGGGTGATCGCCAGCGATCTGGAGTGGTCCCTCTCTCTCTTCAATACAGACCTACACAACGATATACTGCTTGTTTCTGGGAGGGGGATAAATCAGGTTTACTTTAAAAATGTGAGCAAGACCCAAAGGAGAGGTGTTCAGCTCTCCTTTGAAGGGAACATAGGGAGGTTTGAGCTCTTTGGTGGTTACACCCTGCTACTTGCAACCTTCAGGACCACGGAGAAGTTCAGCAGTCCTAACCATCCAAAGGTGAGGGAAGTGTGTCCTTCTGGGGGAAACCCTGATGTGGATTGCGCTACGAACTCTATAATAGCCAGACCCGGGGATAGGATCCCAGGCATACCCGAGCACAGCGTCAAGCTCGGTGTGAACTACGGAGTTACCCATACCTTGAAGATAGGGGCGAACCTTGTATACAGCTCTGGGGTTTATCTCGTGGGGGACGAGGCGAACCTTGACAAGAAGACGGACCCATATACTGTGGTAAACCTGCTTGCTAACTATAAGAGAGGAAAGCTTGCCATCTTTGGGCGTGTGGACAATGTCTTCGACAAGAAGTATGAGACTACAGGAAGGTATGTCTCCCTTGATGATGCAAGCAATTTAAATCCTTACCTGCCGGTAAGTATAAACCCAGATAGGGATAGTCCGAGGGCTCTGGCTCCCGGTGTGCCGAGAAACTTCACTGTGGGTGTAGCTTACACTTTTTGAAGAGTAATCTGTTATTATTATCAGAATGGTTCTAAAGGAGATCGTTGACTACGGCGTTATAGGGGTTCTTGTTTTTATGAGCGTGATCGCGGTGGGGATAGCCATTGAAAGGTGGATCTTTTTTAAAAGAGTTAGGCTAAACAGCTTTAAAACAAGGCAGGAGTTGGAGATAGCCTTAACAAGGGGACTGCACATCATAGCTATAGTGGGAGCCAACGCACCCTACGTTGGCTTACTGGGAACGGTGCTGGGAATTATGTTGACCTTTTACACGATCGGCTCTCAGGGTTTCGTAGATACCCGGAGAATAATGGTAGGCTTAGCACTTGCTCTAAAAGCAACAGCGGCAGGTCTCCTTGTCGCCATACCGGCCGTTATACTATACAACCTTCTATTAAGAAAGATCAAGGTCTTCTTAGCCCTATGGGAGGCTGATGTTGGAAGAAAAGGAATTTGATTATATCAACGTTATACCCCTTGTTGACATAATGTTGGTACTTCTAACCATAGTTCTGACAACAGCCACCTTTATAGCCCAAGGGAAGATAGCTGTTAACCTACCCTCAGCAAAGAGTGCTGAGAAGTTAAGGAAGGAGTTCAAAAGCGTAGAGATCACCATTAAACCCCCTCGGACGATCTTTTTAGATGGTGTTAAGGTAAGTTTAGAGGAGTTAGAAGAGAAACTAAAAGGTTATCCCAGAGATGTTAGGATCAGCATAATGGCGGACAGGACTGTAAAGGTTGCTACCTTTATACAGGTGTTAGACGTACTAAATGAACTCAACTTCAGAAATATAAACGTGGTTGTTAATAAGGAAGAAAATGAGATATAGCATCTCGTTCATTCTGTCAATTATCTTTCACATTATTGTACTTGTTGTATTATATTCCTTTCTTAGCTTTACAATTCTTAAAACAGGGGTTAAAAAAAAAGCAAAACTTGTTCAAATAAGGGTAGTTAAAGAAGTCGGGATTAAAGAAAAAATGAAACCCAAGCCTATACCGACCAAAAAGAAACACAGTGTAAAAAAAACTAAGGTGAAAAAAAGAAAGGTTGTGAAGAAGAAAAAACTCAAGAGAAAGATGAAAATAGAAAAGTCTAAAAATATAATAAAGTCTAAAAAGGAAGAATCCAAAGAGAAAAATAAGGTTGTGAAGGAGGAGTTAAACAAAAAGGAAGTTCCAAATTCTAAGTCCGTAGAAGAACCGAAGAAAATTGAAACACCTCCTGCCTTTGAGAAGCCACAGGAAAAAGAGGAACCTAAACAACAAGAGAAAATAAAAGAAGCCCAAAGAAAGGTTGAGGAATATAAAAAGACGAGCGAAGTTGAAGGCGAAGAGTATATGAAGGAGTACGAAGAAAGATATCTTCAGAAGATAAGGGAAGTTATAAGGTCGCACCTATCTTATCCCTTTATAGCAAGACGCATGGGTTGGCAGGGCGAGGTCATAATACGTATTACTCTTGATCCTGAGGGAAACTTGGTCTCTCTGAAAGTAGAGAAGAGCTCTGGATTTGAGATTTTAGATAAAAATGCCCTGGAAGTCATCAGGATTGCCTACGAAGAGTTTCCACGACCTAAGACCACTGTTACTCTTCTAATACCTATAGTTTATAGACTCAGGTGAAGATGTGCTATAATAAAGGGACCATGGGAGAGGAGATAAGAACCCACAGGAGCATAGATCAGAGTCTAAGTGGTAAGCCGAAGGAAGTTAGAGATAGATACGCCCTTGTGGTACTGACCACAGATGATAGGATGGGGGCGGATGATAAAGGTTTAGTACACGGAGGCTTTATTTTCTCAGCAGCAGATTACGCAGCAATGTTATCAGTAAACAGCCCTACGGTTGTCCTCGCTGGTGCGAACGTCAAGTTCCTAAAGCCTGTAGTAGTAGGTGATACAGTTGAGTTTGAGGCTAAAGTTGTAAAGGAGGATGGGAAAAAGAAAATAGTTATGGTTATTGGAAGAAAGGATGGTTATAAAGTTTTTGAAGGTGAGTTTATATGTGTTGTTCTTGGAAAGCATGTGCTTGACAGAAGTTGAACGAGATATGTTAGAATATTGGTAATGTTAAAAAGATG
>CAYSNS010000074.1:0-5954 GCA_964432395.1 uncultured Aquifex sp.
GGACACAACGTCATAGTTGCTCCCTGCAACGGCTGTTCTTTCTCACTCCAGAGGGCGGAATACTTCCTTGAAACCGACAGGAACGTCTTTGAAAGGATAAATTCCCTTCTCAAAGAAGGCGGTGTTGACCCGCTATCTGAGATACCACATACATACCATATACTTGAGTGGTTCTACCACGAAGCTGGCCCGGAGAAAGTCAAGGAAAGAACAAAGAAGCCCTTGAGAGGTCTAAAGGTTGCCAACTACTACGGCTGTCTATACACCAGGCCTCACTTCTATGCAAGAACCTACTCTCACACAGGTAGCGAGGAACAGGAAAGGCCCAGGATGAGGGAAACCGCGGATGACGATGAGCATCCCTACTACATGAATGCACTGCTGGAAGCTGCAGGTGCAACGAGTGTTGAATACGAACCTATGCACACCCAGTGCTGTGGAGGACCTCACTCCCTGTCTGACGAACAGGTATCGGAAAAGTTCGTAATGATGCTCCTTCAAACCGCTAAGAGAAACGGAGCGGACATAATAGCTACCGAGTGTCCTCTCTGTCATGCTTCTCTGGAGATGTACAGGCACAGACTCATGATGAAGGGTGTTCCCGATGTTGACGTGCCCGCTGCATACTTTACCCAGCTTCTGGGTCTTGCGTTCGGTTACAGCGCGGGTGATGTGAAGCTCAAGGATAACCTTTCCGACCCATTGCCGGTTCTTCAAAGGCTCGGTTTAGCTTAAAGGTTAGGTAGCCATGCTTGAGGAAGAGAAGAAGATAGTGATTCTTATGACGAGTGGTCCGAGGACACCCTGGCGGTGTGCCTCGCCCTTCTATATTGCAGCGCTTATGGCTGCCAACGATGCGGATGTGGAAGTCTTCTTTAATATGGACGGAACTAACCTGATACGTAAGGGAATTGCACAGAAGATATGCCCTACGGGAGAAGGGAACTGTTTTCCTCAGAACGGTCAAAAGCCCAAGACCGTTTACGACTTCATGAAAGATGCAAAGCTTGCGGGTGTAAAGTTTTACTCTTGCAAGCAAGCGGTGGACTCACTGGGACTTACGGAAGATGAGCTTATTCCTGAGCTTGATGGAGTGGTTCCCGCAAGTGAGTTTGCCCTGCGAGCTATGGAAGCTGATAAGCTGATAGTTTTCTAAATAGGATACAATAATCTCTGAATTCCAATAAACGGGAGGTGTAATATGGCAGAGGTAAACGGTTGTCAGGTTCCCGAGGACCTGCTCTATCACATTGACCCTGATGCTAACGCATTTACTTGGGCAAAGGATAACGGTGACGGAACCTACACTGTGGGATTAACGTCAGTTGCAGCTGCTATGGCAGGTAGGCTCGTAGCTTACACACCCAAGAAGGTTGGAAAGGTTGTTAAGAAAGGCAAGAGCGTTGCCACCATTGAAAGCGGTAAGTGGGTGGGCCCTGTCCCCGCACCTTTTGAAGGAGAGATAGTTGAGGTAAACGATGCCCTTAAGGCCAACCCCGGTCTGGTTAACGACGACCCCTACGGACAGGGATGGATAGTTAAACTCAAGCCTTCTAATCCGGACGATGTCAACCAGCTCATGAAAGGCTCCGAAGCGGTAGAAGCTCTTAAGAAAGTTGCGGAAGAGAAAGGGGTCAAGTGCGGTTAAAAAAACGGGGCGTATGCCCCGTCCTGCTTGAATAAATCATGGTAGAGCTTGATTTTGAGATAGATGAAAAGCTTGCGGAGAGGCTCAGCGAAGGCCTTAACATAAGGCTCAAGAACTTCGGCAAGAAGGTCTACTTTCACAGTCCCGGTTTTAAGCACTACGAGGTAGAGGACTTTTCTATAAAGACTCCGCCCAGGTTTGTAGATATCTCAATAACAGGCAAAAGTTGTGAACTTATGTGTGACCACTGTGCAAGTAAGATACTCTGGCACATGATACCTGCGACTACACCCGAAGAGCTGTGGAAGGTATGCACACAGCTTAAAGAGCAAGGCGTAACCGGAATACTTGTGTCTGGAGGTTCGAACAAGGATGGTGTTGTGGAGCTTGAGCCCTTCTTTGATACTATGAGGGCTGTGAAAAGAGAGCTTGGCATGCTCGTTACTTGTCATGTGGGACTGGTCAACGAGCGATTCGCTCAGGGTTTGAAGGATGCGGAGGTCGATGCGGTTTTACTTGACATAATAGGAGATAACGAAACTATAGCGCAGGTCTATAAATTGCCCCACAAGAGTGTTGAGGACTACGACAGGTCTTTAAAATTCCTTAAAGAAGCGGGTTTAAAAATTGTCCCTCACGTAATAATAGGTCTCCACTACGGGAAGATTAAGGGTGAATACTATGCCCTTGATATGATTGCTAAATACCAGCCCGATGCCCTTGTCCTTGTGGTGGTTATGCCCTACTATGGAAAGGCGAAGTTTCAGCTCTTGCCTCCTCCCAAGACTGAGGAAAGCGTTGAGGTGGTGCTTCACGCCCGTAAAAGTATGCCGTCCTCTCCCATAATGATTGGTTGTGCCAGACCCGCAGGTGCGGAAAGGGTAAAGCTTGATGTATACTCTGTTCTCGCTGGTGTCAATGGGATAGCCTTCCCTGCGGAAGGTGTAGTTACATACTCCAAATCAATAGGCTTAGAACCGGTCCTATCGCCGAGCTGTTGCTCTACCGTCTTTATGTTAGAAGCGGGTGTTATGTAGCCTGCGTCTATGAGCAATTTCCTGATATAATTCTTCCATGGAGAATCTGTTTAAGACAGACCCAGAGATATTTCAAGTTGTTGTAAAAGAATACGAGAGGCAGTTCTACCATCTGGAGCTTATAGCTTCGGAGAACTTCACTTCTCTTGCTGTTATGGAAGCAACCGGAAGTGTTCTCACAAACAAGTATGCGGAAGGACTACCCGGCAGGAGATATTACGGGGGCTGTGAGTTCGTAGATATAGCGGAAAGTTTAGCAATAGAGCGAGCTAAAAAGCTATTCGGAGCTGAGCATGCCAACGTTCAACCTCACTCGGGTTCGCAGGCTAACATGTCTGTCTACATGGCTGTTCTTCAGCCCGGGGATACGATAATGGGTATGAATCTGGCACACGGCGGGCATCTAACTCACGGAGCTAAAGTTAACTTTTCAGGGAAGATATACAACGTGGTCCAATACGGCGTTGACCCTGAGACAGAACTCATAGATTACGACGGACTATATAAGCTCGCAAAAGAGCACAAGCCAAAGCTTATAGTGGGTGGTGCTTCCGCCTACCCCAGAGTGATTGACTGGACAAGGCTTAGAGAGATAGCGGACGATGTGGGTGCGCTCCTGATGGTAGATATGGCTCACTATGCGGGTTTGATAGCAGGAGGCGTGTATCCCAACCCGGTTCCTTACTCCCACTTTGTTACCTCTACAACACACAAAACTCTCAGGGGTCCCAGAAGTGGGTTCATCCTGTGCAAAGAGGAGTTTGCTAAAGCAATAGATAAGACGGTGTTTCCCGGTATACAGGGCGGACCACTTATGCATGTTATAGCTGCCAAAGCGGTTGCCTTTAAGGAAGCCATGACTCCGGAGTTTAAAGCTTACGCGGAGCAAGTAGTTAGAAATGCAAAGGTCCTGGCGGAAGAGCTTAAGTCTAAAGGCTTTAAGATAGTTAGCGGTGGGACAGATAGCCATATAGTTCTTGTAGATCTGCGTAACATGAATCTGACGGGTAAAGCTGTAGAGGAGGCTCTCGGGAAGGCAAACATTACCGTCAACAAGAACGCTGTTCCCTTTGACCCTCAAAAACCGACGGTCACGAGCGGTATAAGGATAGGAACGTCCGCCCTTACCACAAGGGGTATGAAGGAAACAGAGATGAAAAAGATTGCAAGGATGATTTCAGACGTTGTAAAGAATATGGATGATGACACCGTAATACAGAGGGTAAGGGAGGAAGTTCGGGAACTCTGTGAGCAGTTTCCCCTCTACCCGGAGATAAGGGAGAGGATAAATGAGCTTCGCGATAGCCAGACAGCCGGTATTTGATACAAAAAGGGAAATATACGGTTACGAGATTTACTTGAGAAGGTCGGACAACCTCACCAAGTATCCCGAAGACATACCCTATAACAAGGCAACTTTTATAGTTGCAGAACTCATAGCGGAGCTTGGTATAAGTAAGATTTCCGAGGGAAAACGTATATTTTTCAACGTTACTATAGACTCACTCCTTAACAGAGTTATAGACATACTGCCTGTAGAAATGGTTGCCTTTGAGCTAATGCCTCCTCAGATAGAGATAGGAGAAACAGTCTACAGCAGTGCTCTTAAGAGGATTGAAGAATTAAAAAGTAAGGGTGCAAGTATTGTTCTTACCGAGAAACTTTATTCTGGTAAGTATGCAGACATTCTCAAGATTTGCGATACGGTTGAGTTTTCAGCCCAGAGGATAGACGAGGGTAAAGTTGAAGCGGTAAGACGGAACCATAAGAAGCTTCTGGTCTCCAGAATAGAGAAGCAAAGTGAGTATGAAAGCGTGATAGAGTTTGCAGACTTTTTAGAAGGCAACTACCTTGCTCCACCAGTAATAATCAAGGAGTTTGAGCTTGCACCTTTTCTAAAAAGCACCCTGATGCGTATGATAGGGGCACTCAACAGCGTTCAAAGTGTGAAAGAGTTTGCGGACATAATAGCGAGCGATGTGGGAATGTCAGCAAAGCTGTTGAGGTTTGTAAACTCAGCCTACTTCTCCCGCAGAAAGGGGATAAAAGACATAGTTCAGGCATGCACATATCTCGGAATGGAAAACCTGAAGAAGTTCACCCTGCTGGTTGCAACGAACGACTATCTGTCGGTAGAGGACCCCCACCTGTGGAAGAGGTCTCTCATAAGGGCTTACTTGGCACAGGAGATAATGAAAGAAAAAAATCCCTCTTTAGCTAACGAGGCTTACTTAGCAGGTTTGTTCTCCCTAATAGACAAGATTCTGGGTGTTGATAAGATAGAGTTCTTGCGGGAAGTGGGTATAGATAAGGAAATCATCGATGCTTTTACCGGTGCGAACGAGGAGCTTAGTTTTGCCCTTCAAAAGGCAGTTCTTCTTGAGGAAGCTTCCGAAATGGGCCCCGAGAAGCTGGATAAGGTTATCGATACGGTAGCCAAGGAGCTCGGTAAAGAACCTGTCGAACTAAGTGCTCTTATAGCTGAGGCAAAATCTCAAGCGGAAGAGATAATAAGGGTCTAAACCTGTCCTGACTCCTTCTCGTAGGGCCAGGATATTATCCCTCCTGCTAGATTGTAAGCCTCATAGCCCATATGTCTGAGGAAATACGTGGCAAACGCGCTCCTCTCACCGCTTCTGCAGTAGACTATGTATTTCTTATCCTTGGGCAGTTCCGTGTATTTGTATCGCAGGTCATCCAATGGTATAAAGGTAGAGTTAGGAATCCTGAGCTGAAAATGCTCTGGAGGTGTTCTAACATCCAGCAGAACAACCTTATCTTTCTCTTCCTCAAGTATTTTCTTTGCCTCCTCGGGAGTTACTTCAGGCACATTGAACATCTTCTTCCTCCATAGAGGTTTTCACGGAGACTATCCTGTTTTGAGCATCCACATACACAAGCTTAGGACTGTAGCTTCCAAGCTCGTCCTCCTCATACTCCGCATAGGAGGCTATGATTATCAAGTCACCCTTTGTCCCCAATCTGGCTGCCGCTCCGTTCAGACGGACGGTCCCGGAATACCTGGGAGCGGGTATAACGTAGGTAGAGAATCTATCGCCTGTATTTATGTTGTATACCTCTATCTTCTCAAAAGGCAAAAGGTCCCCCGCTTCCATAAGCTCCACATCTAAGGATAGGCTACCTTCATAGTGAAGGTCCGCTCCCGTAACGGTCAGCCTGTGTATCTTTGACTTGAGCATGTATCTTCTCAAGGCATCACCTCCTAAAGGAGCAAAATAATAATATATGAAATTTCTTATAAATTTCTA
>CAYSNS010000075.1:0-5942 GCA_964432395.1 uncultured Aquifex sp.
CCACCGAAAAGTCTACGTGTCCTGGAGTGTCTATTATGTTTATCTGATACTTCTGTCCGTTCCTTTCCCAGAAGCAGGCAGTGGTCGCAGCAGTTATGGTAATACCTCTTTCCTTTTCCTGCTCCATCCAGTCCATTGTCGCAGCGCCTTCGTGGACCTCACCTATCTTGTAGGTCCTTCCCGTGTAGTAGAGTATCCTTTCGGTAGTGGTAGTTTTACCTGCGTCTATGTGGGCTACTATGCCTATGTTCCTGAGCCTCTCTATGGGGACCGCTCTTGCCATAACTGAACCTCCTTACCACCTGAAGTGGGAGAACACCATATTTGCCTGAGCCATCTTATGGGTGTCCTCTTTCTTCTTTATCGCTCCTCCCTTACCATCGAGAGCATCTAAGAGCTCAGCTTTGAGCCTCTGAATCATGGTATAGGAACCCTTTCCCCTGGGTCTGCTTCTGGCAGCTTCTACGAGCCATCTTATGGCAAGGCTTATCTGCCTGCGCTCGGGGACCTCTATGGGGACCTGGTATGTGGCCCCGCCTACCCTTCTGGGACGGACTTCCCACTGGGGCTTTAGGTTCTCTATGACCTTGTGTATGAGTTCAACGGGAGTCATCTTACGCTCTTTTGATGCCTCTTCCAGAGCGGTGTAAACTATCCACTCCGCTATGCTCTTCTTGCCGTCTTTCATTACTTTGTTTATTAGCTTTTGCACTAAGACATCACCATACTTAGGGTCCGGAGGTATCTCTCTGGGTGTAATGGGTCCTTTTCTGGGCATGTTTTAGCCTCCTTTCTCTTCCTTTGGTCTTTTAGCTCCGTACTTGGAGCGGGACTGTTTTCTTCCCTGCACGCCCGCTGCATCAAGGGTCCCCCTTATGACCTTATATCTGACACCGGGCAGGTCCTTGACCCTTCCGCCTCTGACGAGAACTATAGAGTGTTCCTGGAGGTTATGTCCTTCACCGGGTATGTAGGCTGTGACCTCTATGCCGTTGGAAAGCCTAACTCTCGTGACTTTTCTGAGAGCGGAGTTCGGCTTTTTTGGTGTTACCGTGTAAACACGAACGCAGACTCCTCTTTTTTGTGGACAGCCTTCAAGGGCGGGAGACTTGGATTTCTTCTTTCTCTTTTCCCTTCCTTGTTTGATAAGCTGGTTTATAGTAGGCATATCCTCTTCCTCCTGAAAAGACGCAATCAGCTATTATAGCTTAACTTTCGCTTTCCTTCAAATCCTCTTCCTTCTCCTCTTCCGAGAACAGAAGTTTCCGTGCCTCTTCCACTACGTTTATCTTAGAGTAATCATCCACACCGGTGCCCGCAGGTATCAGGTTACCTATTATTACGTTCTCTTTGAGTCCGTATAGCTCATCCGTCTTGCCTTCACAGGCAGCTTCCGTAAGGACCTTGGTAGTTTCCTGGAACGAGGCTGCGGATATCCAGCTCCTTGTTGAGAGGGATGCCTTTGTTATACCCACCAGCACGGGCTCCGCCTTGGGGAGTTTTCCGCCTTCTTCTTTAATCCTCTGAATTTCCTCTTCAAGCTCCTCTTTGTCCACTTCTTCGTTTACGAGGAATCTGCTGTCTCCGGGGTCAACTATCCTCCTCTTCCTGAGCATTTGCTTGATGATTATTTCAAAGTGCTTGTCGCTTATATCTACTCCCTGGAGTTTGTAAACCATCTGGACTTCTTTCAGAAGGAACTTCTGAAGCTCTTCAACACCTTTTATCTTGAGCATCTCTTCCGGTATGGGTGTTCCATCCGTCAGGGGTTCTCCTGCCTTTACCTCGTCTCCGTCCTTTACAAGGAGATGTTTGCCCTTGGGAACGAGGTATTCTTTTTGGAGACCCGTATCTCTGTTATAAACTATGACCTTAAAACCTTTGCTCCCTTTCATCCTAACCTGACCGTCAATTTCCGAAACCACCGACTCGGTTATGTTCTGTCCTTTCTTTATAAACTGCCCGTGGCGAACGAGTATAAGCTCGTCCTTCTTCACGGGATACTTCCTCGTTTCTCCTGTAGACATGTTGTAGATTATCACCTCGTCCGCATCTTCGTATATCTTCACGTATCCGTCTATCTCGGAGATTATCGCCGGGTTCTTGGGCTTTCTTGCCTCAAAGAGCTCTTCAACTCTCGGAAGACCTCCCACTATATCCCTGACTTTTGCCATCTCCTTGGGTATACGTGCCAGTATATCTCCCGGTTTTACCTTCATGTCTTTGACCACGTAATACCTGTGCTGTATCTTGGCATCTTCCGCTTCGGAACATGTGGGACATACGTGCCACTCAAGCTCCATCTTCTCGGAGGGTATGTTGAGTATAGAGTTAACGGGAAGGTCGTAGGTGAGCTCCTCTCCCTCGTTGGTGACCACTACTACCCTCGGTGTGTGGAGCATGGCATCTTTGGGCCTCATAAAGGAGACTATGGTAGCGGTTTTACCCGTGAGGGCGTCTCTCTCTTCTCTGACAGTAACATCGAGAATTATGTCCCTGAGTTCAACCTTTCCTTCCTGCTCCGCTATTATGTAGGTGTTGAATGGGTCCCACTCCGCTAAGGATGTTCCCTCTTTTACCTGCTGTCCATCTTCAACGAGAATCTTAGACGCGTAGGGGACCGCATGTCTTTCCACAACCCTGCCTTCTTCGTCCACTATTCCTATAGCACCTTCCCGGGATATGTTTATGAGCTCTCCTTTTCTGTTCTTTATAACCTTAAGGTTGTAGAACTTAACTCTACCCGAAGTTTCCGCCACCAGAACGTTCTGGACCTTTTGAGCAGTCGCAGCACCTCCTATGTGGAAGGTCCTCATGGTAAGCTGAGTTCCGGGCTCACCGATAGACTGAGCAGCTATAACTCCTACCGCTTCACCCACCGAAACTATCTTCCTCTGGGAGAGGTCCCAGCCGTAGCACATGGCACACACACCACGTTTTGCCTCGCAGGACAGAGGTGACCTTATCTTTACCTTTTCCACACCGCTCCTTACTATCTTCTCCGCAAGCTGTTCGTCTATTACCTCGTTCCTCTTTGCTACCACCTCACCGGTGTAAGGGTCCTTTACATCCTCCGCCAGAACTCTGCCGAATATCCTGTCCTTGAGGGGGACCTTTTCTTCACCTCCTTCTACGATTGGTTCTACCTCTATACCTTTCAACGTTCCGCAGTCATGTTCGGTTATCGTTATGTCCTGAGCAACGTCAACGAGCCTTCTTGTCAGATAACCTGCAAAGGCTGTCTTAAGCGCTGTGTCTGCGAGTCCCTTCCTTGCTCCGTAGGTAGATATGAAGTATTCCAGAACGGAGAGACCTTCTCTGAAGTTGGATATTATCGGAGTTTCTATGAACTCTCCCGAGTGCTTAGCCATAAGCCCCCTCATTCCCGCAAGCTGTCTTATCTGGTCCCTGTTGCCTCGTGCTCCAGAGTTTGCCATCATAAATATGGGATTAAACACTCCCGGAAACTTCTTTCCGTTCTCGAGCCTTTCCGTTTTCTCTATCTCATCGAACATCGCTTTGGATATCTGGTTTGTGGTCTCGGACCATATGTCAATTATCTTGTTGTAGCGCTCCTTGTTGGTGATTATGTTGTTCACATACTGGTTCCAAATCTCGTCGGTGGTTTTCAGGGCCTGTTCTATGACCTTTTTCTTGACTTTGGGAATCTGGAGGTCATCTATGCCTATGGATATACCCGCCCGTGTCGCTCTTTCGAATCCCAGCTCCTTTATCCTATCGAGAAACCTCACCGTTTCTTCATTACCCACCTTTATGTATATCTCGGTTATTAACTTGGATAGCTTCTTCTTGTCGAGGGTGTAGTTAACGAAGGGAACACCTTCGGGCATTATTGAGTTAAAAAGGACCCTTCCGGGCGTGGTTTCTATAAGCTTTCCACCCAGCTTCACTTTTATACCCGCATGTATATCAACTTTGCGAAGTTCAAGGGCCTTCAGGACCTCCTCTTGGGAGGCGAAGATCTTACCTTCGCCCTTTCTACCGGGTATGGGGTCCTGGGTCATGTAGTAGGTGCCCAGAATCATATCCTGTGAGGGCATGGTGAGAGGTTTTCCATGAGCGGGGGAGAGTATGTTCTGAGTTGAGAGCATGAGGATATAAGACTCCAGCTGAGCTTCTATACCCAGCGGAACGTGAACTGCCATCTGGTCTCCGTCAAAGTCCGCGTTGAAGGGAGGACAGACGAGGGGATGAAGCCTTATAGCTTTGCCCTCAACGAGAACGGGTTCAAAGGCTTGTATAGAGGGCCTGTGAAGGGTGGGTGCCCTGTTGAGCAGGACAGGGTGCTGTTTTACGACTTCTTCCAAACATTCCCACACTTCGGGAGTCTTCTGCTCTACGAGCTTTTTTGCGTTCCTTATGGATGTTGCGTAGCCCTTTTCCTCAAGTCTTCTGTAGACGAAAGGCTTGAATAGCTCAAGGGCCATTATCTTAGGAAGACCACACTGGTGCATCTGGAGTTCGGGACCTACAACTATGACCGAACGTCCCGAGTAGTCTACCCTCTTTCCGAGGAGGTTCTGCCTGAACCTTCCCTGCTTACCTTTGAGATAATCCGCAAGGGACTTGAGAGGCCTTCCGTTCTGGGTTACCACCCGTCCCCGTTTACCGTTGTCTATCAGGGCATCTACCGCCTCTTGGAGCATTCTCTTTTCGTTTCTTATGATTATTTCGGGAGCATCAAGCTCTATAAGGCGCTTGAGACGATTGTTCCTGTTTATGAGCCTTCTATATAGGTCATTCAGGTCCGAGGTGGCAAACCTGCCCCCATCGAGGGCTACGAGGGGTCTCAGGTCCGGCGGTAGAACAGGTATGACCTCCAGTATCATCCACTCGGGTCTGTTTCCACTCTTTATAAACCCGTCCACCAACTTGAGGATACGCAGATACTTGCGAACCTTCTGCTCCGAGACCTCCCGCAAAACTGTGGCTCTTATGTCTTCCTTTACCCTCTCAAATATGGGTATGTTTTTCTTAACACGCACATTCTCGTAGTAGGTTCTCAGGGCTTCTTTGCCTGTCAGGTATTCATCTCCCTTGTCTTCCTTAGAGAGCTCTCCCGTTTCAACATTGATGAAAAGCTCTTCGCTCAGAATACCGTGTATAGCCTGCTCTAAGGAGAGACCTATCTCCTCTAAGTTGGTGAAGTGGACACCAAAGGACCTGAAGTCTTCCGCAAGGGTTTTTATAATCTTCTCATAAAGGTTCTTATACTCGGTTTCTAAATCTTTTCCAAGGTCTTCAAAACCTATGCTGTAGGGTTTGACCAGGTTTTTGAGCTTTTTGTAGTATTCGGGTAGGTCAAGCTGGGAAAGAACGGTCTTTACTATCTCCGCCCCCATTCCGAACTCAAACTTCTCGTCTATGGTGAAGGAATACTTCTCTTCAAACTCCTGCTCGTTCACGATATGAAGCTTGACCCACTTGGTTGTGACGCCGTCGTTGAGGGGTATGGTATCTTCCGCTTTGTAGAAGGCTTCTTCCTCTTCTTCTGACGGATACTCAATCACAAGGTAAGATTCAAAGTAAATGACCCTTTCCACATCCCTTGATGTTAAGTTCAGGAGCGTTCCTATCTTAGATGGGGTGCTCTTGAGGAACCATATATGGGCTACGGGCGCGGCGAGCTCTATGTGTCCGAATCTCTTCCTCCTCTCGTAAGAGAGGGTTACTTCAACACCGCATCTGTCGCATATTGTGCCTTCGTACCTTTTACCTCTGTACTTTCCGCACAGGCATTCGTAGTCTTTTACCGGTCCGAATATCTTTGCGCAAAAGAGTCCGTCCTTTTCGGGTTTCAAAGTCCTGTAGTTGAGGGTCTCGGGACGCTTCCCCTCCCCATGGGACCAGCTCCTTAGCTCTTCAGGAGAAGCAAGGAGGAGCTTTATCTTTTCAAAGGGAAACAGACCTCTCCTTCTTTG
>CAYSNS010000076.1:0-5792 GCA_964432395.1 uncultured Aquifex sp.
AAGGAGTGGGTTTTAAAAGATGGTGTCTGTATTATCTCGTTTGTTAGGTGCCTATAAGGGATTGAAACTAGACTTCCTGAAAGGCTATCTCTTCAAAAACTATAAGTTTGTTAGGTGCCTATAAGGGATTGAAATGTTATATAAACCTATTGCCCTGCAATCTGGTTCACGATTTATTGAGGTGGATATGCCAAGGAGTGAGCTATAGATTGCTTTTTTCTGATGTTATAAGGTGTCAGGAAAGTATAATAGGCTGTAGAACCTATTGCTTTCTTGGAGATGAGCTTTCCTATCTGAAAATCACCATATATAAAGGATTGTCCCGTAAAGGTATGGGATAGCTACGAGGAAAGAGCTTACAAACTTTGTGGAGGAAAAACGGAAAATGGTATGTGGAACTTCCCGGAAGCTTTAAAGATAGAAACACAACCAATACTATGAGGTCAGTAAAGATATTCCTATTCGTGCTGGCTGGTCTCACAAAACTTTGGAGCGGAGGCACGCATATATATGCGGGATTACATGCTCGCTTCTGGATTAGATATCGTTAAGATAGTATAGTCCCTGGAATATGGCGAGAGATATAAGGTTCAGGCTACTTCTGCTTTTAACACCCGTGTGGGTTCTCCTAATCAGGATACTTGCCAGAACAATCAGATGGAAGAGAAGGTATGACTTTGAGCGTGATAGGAAGACCATATACGCGCTGTGGCATGGTCAGGCTTTAGCTCTCGCTATGTTTGGCATGGACAGAGGTATATACACTCTGGCAAGCAGATTCAGGGACGGAGAAATTGCTACAAAACTCCTGGAAGGTATGGGCTTTAGGGTAGTGAGGGGCTCTTCAGAGGAAGGGAAGGCTGAAAAAGGGGGTAGAACCGGAACCTTAAAGCTCATAGAGGTGTTAAACTCGGGTCATAACGTAGCCATAACGGTGGACGGTCCTAAGGGCCCTCCTTTTAAGGTAAAGAAGGGTATAGTCTTTCTGGCTCAGAAAACGGGAGCCAAGGTTATTCCTGCGGTGGTCAAGTTTGAAAAAGCCAAGGTGCTCAACTCTTGGGACAGGTTTACGATTCCCTATCCCTTCACGAAAGGAGAGGTAGTGGTGGGAAAACCTATAACCGTTTCCGAGGAGGATGATCTTGAGGTTAAGAGGAAGGAGATAGAGAGAGCTCTTTTGGAGCTTTCTTCCGAGGAGGTCTCTTCTTAGGTGGATAGAACCTATCCGCTATTTTTGGAGCTATCACAAACAGAAAGCTACCCACGAGTGCTGTTGTAAAGATGAAAGGTATAGCTATAATCTTAGCTAAGGGATCAAGCGAGGCTATTATTACAGAGAACTCTCCCCTCGGGACGAAGGAAAGGGAAGTCCTGAGTCTCGCTTTGCGTTTCATACCATACAGATATGCGGATATGTATGTGGATATTATCTTCAGAACTATCCCGAGGACTATAATCAGGATAACGAACTCAAAGTTTTCCGGAACTGTAAACTCGCTCTCGTAGGCAAAGAAGAAGAAAAACACGCCTATGGACAGCTCCTTGAAAGCGGACAGGTGTTTTTCTATGTTCTCCAAAACCCTCGTCTCGGGAACGAGAACACCCAGCAAAAAGGCACCCAGAGCTTCGGAAAGACCAAAGCCTTTAAAGGCAAGTCCCAACGATAGGACACCTCCCAGCAGAAAGAATACAAAGCTCTCATCCTCTGAGACCCTGTCAAGCCAGCCCTGAACACGGGGAACTACAAAGGTATAGACCAGGTAGAACAGAATAAGCACGAAAGCTATCTTCATAACGCTCAGAGGTAGGGTCTTAGGCTCCAGCGCTCCGAACTCTGTAGCGGGTATAAGAAAGGAAAGTAGGATTATGCACACGAGGTCTTCAAATATAAGTATGCCTATCAAGAGCTCCGCATCCGGAGATGCAAGCCTTTTGAAGTCCATCAGTAGCTTGGCAACTATAGAGGTGCTCGAAGGGTAGAACATTCCCGCTATTATGAGTGAGAGTATGGGGTCAAAACCCATGAGTATGGACAGCAAAAAAACCGGCAAGAGGTTCAGAAGGAGGTCCACAATCCCCGGTTTCCATATGGATACCATACCTTTTAGCCTTTCGAAGGAGTATTCCAGGCCTATGAAGAAAAAGAGGAGTATTATTCCCGCTTCCTTGAAAAGCTCAAGGGCTTTGGTGCTATCTTCGGGTAACCAGAACTTCGCGGAAAAGCCTACGAGCAGGAAGGATATTATTGGAGGCACTTGAAGTTTTCTTAAAAAGAACGCTGTAAAGAACATTAGAAGGAATAGGAGATTTATCTGAAGCAAGGTGTAAACATGATGTTCCATTTCAGGTAGAGCAGTCTCCGCAGTATTCAAGGAAGTTCCTGAGCTGGTTTCTGGTTCCCGCAACTACGAGGACATCTCCGGGAAGTATCTCGGTGGTGGAAGGCTCCGGGTTTACCAACATATCCTTACCCCTGATTATCGCCACTATGGAAGCCCCGGTTTTTTTACGTATCTGAGCCTGGGCTATGGTTTTGTTGACAAAATTTGCACCTTTGCCTACCTTAACCCATTCCATTACCATCTCCTTCATTATCAGCTCCATCTTCTCGGGAGCTACGGGCTGGTATGTGGTGCCTGCAAGAAGAAAGCCCAGTTCCTTTGCCTCGTCTTCAGTTAGGGATATAACACAGGTAGGCTCTTCTTCCTCCTCTTCTATTATGTAGAGCTCTCTCCTGCCAGTATTGTGGATTATAAGGGTGAGTTCTCCACCTCCCTCCAGTTCAAGGGTGTATCTCTTACCTACTCCCGGCAGGTCAGTCTCCCTGAAAGCCATGCCTCTACTCCACCCAGTAGTTTGGAGACTCTTTAGTTATCTGCACATCGTGCACATGAGACTCTCTGTAACCCGCCCAGGTAATCCTGACAAACTTCGCCTTGTTGTGGAGCTCCTCTATGCTCCTACAGCCTGTATACCCCATACCGGAGCGAAGGCCTCCCACCAGCTGGTACACTATGTCGCTCAGCTTCCCCTTGTAGGGAACCCTTCCCTCTATGCCTTCTGGAACGAACTTTTCCATATTGTCCTGAGCGTATCTATCCGATGACAGCCTTGACATCATAGCCCCCAAAGAACCCATGCCCCTGTAGACCTTGTAAGCCCTTCCCTGGTAGTATATCGTCTCACCGGGAGCTTCTTCGGTCCCCGCCAGGAGGTTACCGAGCATAACCGCACTTGCACCCGCAGCGAGGGCCTTGACTATATCTCCAGAATACCTTATACCACCGTCCGCTATTATCGGGATGCCTTCTTCCTTCGCTACGCCGTAGGCTTCCATTATGGCCGTTATCTGAGGAACGCCCACGCCTGCCACGATACGTGTGGTGCATATAGAGCCCGGGCCCACACCTATCTTTACCGCGTCCGCACCCGCTTCTATCAATGCTCTTGTGCCCTCCGCGGTGGCTACGTTTCCTGCCACAAGCTCAAGCTCGGGGAAATGGGTCTTTATTCGGGCTATTGTATCCAACACCCTCTTAGAGTGTCCGTGTGCTGTGTCCACCACTACCAAATCTACACCCGCTTCAACGAGCGCACTCACCCTATCTATGACCTCTCCCGAAGTTCCCACCGCAGCGCCAACCCTGAGCCTTCCTATATCGTCTTTGCAAGCGTTCGGATACTGCTTCCTCTTGACTATATCCTTTATGGTTATCAAGCCTTTTATCCTTCCTTGAGAATCCACTATGGGGAGTTTTTCCACCTTGAACTTCTGAAGTATTTCTGTAGCTTCTTCTAAGGTTATGCCTTCTGGAGCTGTTACAAGGTTTTCCTTGGTCATAAAAATGGACACAGGTTTGTCATAGTCAGTGGGCTTTATAAATCTCAGATCTCTGTTGGTCAATATTCCCACAAGCTTTTGACTCTCATCAACTACCGGCACACCCGAGATTTTATAACGCTCCATTATCTCAAGGGCTTTCCTTACGGATGCCTCGGGACTTACCGTTACCGGATTGAGTATCATCCCGCTCTCGGACTTTTTGACCTTTTCAACCTCGTGAGCCTGCTTATCTATAGGCATATTCCTGTGGATTATCCCTATGCCACCTTCCCTGGCAAGGGCTATAGCGAGTCGCGCTTCCGTAACGGTATCCATAGCAGCGGACACTATAGGTATGTTCAGCTTTATCTTCTTAGTTATGTATGTAGAAACGTCCACCTCATGGGGGAGGACTTCGGAGTAGTCGGGAACAAGTAGAACATCATCAAAGGTAAGGCCTTCTTTCAAGAGTTTATCAACCTCTACCATATATATATTATACAGCTCATAGGCTCTTTATCTTCCACACTCCGCCCGCGAAGATAAGTTTAGCCTTCCCGATGATTTTGGCTCGGGCAGGATGATGGCAAAATGCCACTCCAACATTCAGGATAGACCCTTTATAAGCTCTACGACAGAGCTAACTATCATACTGTTGGGAACCACCAGGTCCGCGCCGAGATTCTTAGCTTCTTCTTGGAGTCTGATATTCTTGTGACCGCAGTAAGCTATGACCTTCAGGTGAGGAAACTCCTTCTTTACGTTCCGCATTATGTCATCCGCACCGAAGCCCTCAAGGTTGAGAACCAGGACTTCTATATCTGGATTGCTCTCTAAAAGCTCCTTTACCTTGTGCCACCTGCTGGCGGAAAGGACCTCCCAGCCAGCACTCTTTATAAGGGAGGACACCTTTGAAGAGGTTATAAGGTTTGAGTCTGAGACTATCACCTTCATGTTAGAACCTTGCCTCACAGGTGTGGTCATACTCTACGAGCTCTTTTATCTTGGGCTCTTTACCGCAGAGAGGGCATTCAGGGTCTTTGTGAAGCTTTACCTTTCTAAAGTCCATGGAGAGAGCGTCCATAATTAATAGTCTTCCTACAAGAGGTTCTCCTATTCCGAGAAGGAGCTTTATGGCTTCCGTTGCCTGAATACATCCCATGATTCCCCCTATGGAGCCCAGGATTCCCGCTTCTTGACAGGATGGAACCATGCCGGGCGGAGGAGGCTCCGGAAACAGGCACCTGTAGCAGGGTGAGTTTTCCTTATCTCTGAAGTCAAAAACGGTGCACTGTCCTTCAAACCTGAGCATAGCAGCGGAAACGAGGGGTTTACCTGCAAAGTAGCATGCATCGTTTATTAAAAATCTTGTAGGAAAGTTATCGGTTCCATCAAGAACCAGGTCGTAGTCCTTGATAAGGTCCATTATGTTTTCCTTGTTTACCATCTGGTTGTATACAACTACTTTAACGTCCGGATTAAGGGACTCAAGGGTTTTCTTGGCGGACTCAACCTTCGGAACACCTACCCTGTCGGTAGTATGAAGTATCTGCCTTTGTAGGTTGGAGAAGTCAACCACATCGTAATCCACTATCCCTATGGTCCCTACACCCGCCGCTGTAAGGTAGAACAGAGCGGGTGACCCTAAACCGCCCGCACCTATTACAAGCACCTTTGACTTTAAGAGCTTTTCCTGACCTTTACCTCCCACTTCGGGGAGGATTATATGCCTCGCATACCTCTTTATCTGCTCCTCGGTAAACTGAAACATGCTTAATATGATACGAATTTTCTTTCCCTTGACAAGCTCCGCAAGCACAGTTTCTACGTTCCGCCTCTAAGAAGGGAAGAACTATGCGCAAGGTTTGTCCCAAGAGATATAAGCCTTAACTCACACTCGAAGAGAAATTCGTAGGCTTCCGCCTGCACAAGAGCACTTTTCATATCCCTGCCCCATGTGTATAGCCCG
>CAYSNS010000077.1:0-5768 GCA_964432395.1 uncultured Aquifex sp.
GCAGTATTCCTGCTGAGTGAAGTTGCTCAGGAAATTATCTACGCTTATATCACCGCTACACTTGTAGTTTACCTGTCTTTCCCACCACTGACGACAGAATTCAACGCCATCTATGGTCCTGCACTCGGGTTGTCCTTGCTGAATCTGTGTAACAGAACACTTGCCTCCGAAAGTAGGATCGGATGGGCAGTTGGTTTCTATCTTTTCTTCGATCATGTCTGGGTCCACCTGACTTTCGGGTATGACTCCGAAGACACAGGAAGCCAGCAGTCCAAATATCAATAAACCTCGCATTGGTGTTGCCTCCTGCAAGCGTTCTGACAGACATCCAAACCTGTATATTCCTGCCCATCAAGAGAACAGGTGTAATAAGGACAGTTCTTTATGCATTCCTGTTCTGATCTGAGCCAGGTCTGATCTCCGGAACACCACCACAAACCGACAACGTTTGCGTTAATTTCCGAACTTATCGGTCCGCTGAGGCAGTAAGGCTGTCCATCAACGGTTTGAGAACAGTTATACGGGGAGCAGTAGGCTGTTCCGGGCGTTTCCTCTATGCAGGAGTAGTTGCCCAGAGGACAGGTGTAAGTGTACTGTGGGTCGGCCTCACACACGTTCCGTGAAGGATTATAGGTGTATCCCTGAGGGCAGGAGGGCCCGCATACATACTCAACCCAGTTGCCGCACACCCAGGATTTATTTACAGCGGGCTTGTAACAGAACCGTATTTCGTCCTTGCCCCCGCTTTGCCTCGTTTCAACCTTGTACTGCCCGTTCACTACCGAAGCGCCGCCTCCGTTGGGACAAATAGGTGCCCATCCGCCATAATACTCATACTGCACCTGACCATCTTTCTTCTGGATAAAATAAATACGAAATTCCCCGTTATTTATTTCCAGAGTGTAAGTGTTTTCGTAATAATACCCTCCCCACCAGCAACCCCTGATGATCTGAGATACCCCGCCCGAATTTATGTTCACCCATTCGCCCGTGAAACAATCTAACCCACCCCCGCCACACTTCGGCAAGCATCCGTATATCCTTATCTTTCTCCTGTCGGAGGACACTTCAATCCCGCCGTAGGCTCCAGATGTGTCCTTGACTTCGGACTTGTAAGCGTCTCCTCCTCCCTGAGGACCGCAGGAAATCAGGAAAAGAGCTATTCCCAAAACGCTAAATAGGCTGAGCTTCACACTTGCCCGTTTGAGCATTGTACGAACCTCCCGGGGGACAGGTAGGTGTTGCAGAGCACTGCTCTATGCCTATGGGACACACGTAACCTCCGCTGAGAGCATTACAATATGCGGTTCCGTAACAGGGTGCTTGCTGGCATTCGCCCTCCTCCACGCAATTCTGGTTGCAGAGAGCCATGCTGGGAAAAAGATTTTCGTTCCATGTGCACCTGTAGAGAGTCTTGACAGATATAACCCTTTTCTCAGTGCAAGTAAACTCAATGTCGGTTGCTCCCTGAATTGACTGGAGTATCCGGTTTATATCATTTGCAGCTCCCTGATCGGGTATGGACTCGGGGTTCTGAGCGGCTGCATCCGCATCATAATCCAGGTTCTGCTTTAGCCTTTGCTTGACGTCCTGAGAACTCCCGACCGAATTTTTCATATCGTTGGAAAAGTTGCCTATGTTAAACGAACAGCCGCCCTGAGAGCAGTCCCTGCCCTGCAGGGCATAGGTACAAAGGTTAAACAGCAGCACAAGTATAATGCCTACGTTCCAAACCATATTACTGCCCCCATAGTTATAAGTCCCGCGAAGCAGAAAATGATGATGTAAGCTTGCTTCTTTGTTCTCCTGAGCAACCTCTCCTTTTCTTCTTTCAACTTCCTATTTTCCTCCTGTAATCTTTCAATCTCTTTAATTAGTTGCTTCACGTGCTTTCGTGCGTCCTCCAGAACTCTGTTTTCGTATTCGGCAAACCTTTCCGTAAAGAGTTCACGTGGTTGCTCCGTGTTCATTTACCCTCCTCCAGCCTGCTTAGAAACTTGTCCATTGCATATTCAAGGGATATGTCGCCGTAAACCACATACTTATAATCACAAAGCTTGCTTCTGAACTCTCCCGGTGGACATTCCGCATATACAAAAGCGGGAACAACGCCCGCTCCTACTTTCTCAAATATATACGGATTTATCTTTATCCGTACTTTCTTGAAGCTATCTACATTCTGTAAATACTCAAGGGTTTTTTTGTCTATGCCCCTGAGAACACCAAAGAATTCAAAACCCTTGAGCTTCCGGGAGGATGCAAACACATTGTTTACGGTCCTTGCAGGAACACTCCTGGAGAAGAGGTAAAAGATTATCTTCCTCTTCTCCGTTGGCTTTTTTGCGTTGATCTTCCTCAGGTCAAACTTCAGCTGATATTGTCTGAGAAGGCCCATTATCCTCTCAAGGGAGTATGAACTCGTGTTCATATTCAGTAGTCGGGTGAGGTCTTCATCCTTCACCCGCTTTTCTTTCAGATGTTTGAACCTGTTCTCAACCTCCCTTAGCTTTTCCTCTTTGGGAAGGAGCTTGTTAATGTCCAGATTATGCAGGTCAGCCTTGTCCTTCAGGTATCCGAGCTCCTCCTTTACCTTGTCACACTTGTCCCCTATGGGGCAACCCATTACTGCGAGTGCGGTAATCAGGGAAACTGGAATCCCATACAGCATTCTCTGACCCTCCATATGGCCCAGACGGGAGCTTCTCCTCCCGGTAACATCTTGAACCATGCCCATTTAAGCGGAAAGTCTCCTATCGGCATCGCATCTCCGGGGCTCGGATAGGCAAGATTCATCCAGTATTGGGACTTAACTATGACCGGGAAGGGAAAGGGCTGACATGCCGGGTCAAAGCCCGGAACCGCGACATTTCTGATGTTGGAAATGACGTTTAGTCCGGACGCATCCTTGAACACCCATAGCTGCAAACTCTCATGCAGGACATCCAGTATCTTGACCGCTGTTAGAGCACTTTCTACAAGCTGATTGTTCCCGAAAGTCGTGGTTGTGTCGGGGGCTATGGTTCCCCAGCATCCTGCACACCAGAACAAAGCGTTCCTCAACCCTTCCGTGCTGTCCGGTGCCACCGACGTGGCTGCACAATCAGCCAGGCAAGCAATCTGCCCTATCGGGGAAGCCATAAGCAGTTTCCACGGTTGAACAAGGATTGAAAGCTCGTCGTCCCAGATGAGCGGGTTTATCTCCGACATGCCCGAGGGCAGAAAGTCAAAAGACGTCGTTTTTGAATCGGTACAAAGATAGTCAAAGGTAATGTTTAATACTCCGAAGACGGGATACTTTATGTAATGAACGTTGGTCTTGCCGCCCGAGTCTCCGGTGGGAAGAGAATCGTTCTTAGAAAGAGTAAAACCGCTCCTTCTGTGCCCGAAACACCTGAACTCCCATGCACGATAGGGCACTTCTACAAATGCTATTGGTTCCGCCAGCTGCCATTTTAACCCTACTTTTATACTTCCCGACGTTGAGCATGTGCAGGTTCCTTTAAGCTCAAGCTTGTCTACAAACAAACTCCAGTCCACCGTGGATATAGGATCAAGGCAGGGCGGGTTGCCTGCCAAAGAAGTCCCGATAAGCGCTAGAAGGGCAGCAATGCCTTTCCTTCCGACCATGGCACCTCCACTACGTACAGCAGGTCTTCACGTTGATAAACTATTGACGGAACCGCTCTCACCCCGAGAGCTTTGATAACCTGCGGAAGAGCTCCATAGAACTTGTGGTCCTTATACTTTTTATCAAGCTCGTAGATGTTCCCTTTGGCTATCAGAAAAACCGTATTGGGATAACGGCGGGCAAAATCAAGAAACTGGGGGATCATATAGTCATTAAGAACCACGTATATTCTGTGAAGCTTTACCCTCTTCAGGACATTTATCCGGTCTCCCTTCTTGGCTATTAACCTGCCTCCTATGTACACATCTTGCGGGACCGTGTAAATGACCTTGTGCTTGCGGACGTTCAGAGTTTTAGATACGGGAAGCTCTATGTCTATTGTAGAGGCTTTGCTTATGGCTCTCTCAATATCCTTATAAGATATTGTTTGCTTAGATGCCCTTTTCTTGATCTCTTCAAGGATACTTCTTTCCTCTATCCGGTATATGTGCCCATAGACACCGAGATTTTCCAGTGCAAAAGCGGTATACAGGCTCAAAAGTAAGGCAATCAGAAGGAAATGCATCACTATAAAAGATAGCGCTCATACAAACAGAAGGTTTTGTAACTCAGGAAGGTATATTGAAAAGTTTTTCATGTATTTTACAGAGCTTTATGTTGATAGAAAACCGAGCCAATGTATATTCCTAACTGATGGTTCTGGTTGCCTTTGCTACCAGCGTACTTCTTAATACTCAGCCGATGGAGGCGGATCACGTTAAAAGGATCTTTCACGACAACCTCCGTTACTACTGGAGCGGGAGCAGCAACTTTGAGGCGGTTACACCGGACAAGGTAAGAAGCTCCAAGGACGTAGCTAAGAGAAGGAACAGGGTAACGGTTTATTTTGACTTCGATTCAGACGTGCTTAAAGAAGGGGAGAAGAGGAAGCTCAGGGTGATAAAGAAAGGGGACAGGGTGTTTCTTGAGGGATATGCCTCCCCGGAAGGCAGCAAGGAGTACAACCTCGGGCTCTCAAAAAGAAGGGCCAAGAGGGTAGCAGATTTCTTGAAGAAGAAGGGGACAAAGATAGAAGGCGTTCGTGCTTATGGTGAAGAAGGGTGCAACCTTGCCAAGGAGGAGTGGTGGAAATGCCGGAAGGTGGAGATAAGGGTAAGGTGAGGGCGATGGTGTTGCTGGAGGTGGCCAAAAACCACTATGACAGCTTCAAGTTGTTTTTTATGCAGTATCTCAGGGAACAGGGTAACAAGCGGCATGGCAGCATAAAGAGGAGGGTGTTCTTTCTGAGTCGCCAGATTGATGAACTACTTAACAATAAAGGAGGTGCCAGAAATGAGGACTAGAACTCTCTTTGCAGCAGCTCTTCTTACCTTGCTGGTAGCGGGATTTGTTGAGCCTGCTCTGGCTCAGAGCACGGACCCGTGGCAGAACTTCCTGGACATACTTATTAACTGGATAATAGGGAACCTGGGTAAGTTCATCGCCCTGATAATTATGTTCGTAGCCTCTCTGATAGCTGCCTTTACACACTCTGCAAGACCTCTTGCCTGGGGAATAATTCTTGCGATAGTTATAGGCGGTCTTGTGGGTATAACGAACCTGTTCTTCTCTGCCGGTCAGCAGGGATTCGGAACTAACTTCTGAACCTTAATTTTCGGCTCGGAGCACGGCGATGGAGGAGAGAAGGGCGAAAATTATACCGAGGTATATTGACGACACTCCCGAGATAATCATCATACCGATAGACGTTTTTGTTGTCTTTATTTCCGTGTTTTTTGCCTTCTTCTTTATCAATACCCTGCTATCCATAGCGGTAGCTCTGCCCGTTGCCTTCTGGTACTGGCGCTTTGTTAAGAACAAACCCCCGAACTATTACAGATTCTTACTGTTTAACCTGGGCTTGAAAAAAGTGGAAGGGGCGTGTCCTACCATCGAGAAGGAGGTGCTGAGCTGAGATGGCAAGCAGATATATAGAGCTGTGGGAGAACCTGAAGGAGTCCAACAGGGTCCTGATAATTATCTTGTTCTTATCCGTAGTGCTGAATATAGCAATGCTCAATGGAATACTTTACCTTGCCACACACAAAGAGGTTGTAATCAGCATGCCCCCTTCAGGAAGGCTGTCTGTCGGCGGGCGGGG
>CAYSNS010000078.1:0-5764 GCA_964432395.1 uncultured Aquifex sp.
CAAAAGAGTTTGAGCTCATGAAGGAAGGTGTATACATAGTTAACTGTGCAAGGGGAGGAATAGTAAACGAAGATGCCCTGATAGAGAACCTCAAGAGTGGCAAGGTAAGAGGTGTGGCCTTAGACGTTTACTCAAAGGAGCCTCCTCCTCCCGAGTTTATAGACAAGCTCAGCAAGTTTGAAAACGTTTCCCTATCACCCCATATAGGAGCCAACACCTACGAGTCTCAGGAGAACGTAGCGGTAATAGTAGCTCAGCAAGTTATAAAGGCCCTGAAGGGCAAATCTCCCGAGTATGTGGTAAACGCACCCTTTCCGGACCTGTCTGTGCTTACCCTTATAAAACCCCATCTTGACCTTGCTCAAAAGATGGGCAGGTTCATCGTCCAGTGGGCGGAGGAGGGCATAAGAGAAATCCATATAGAGGTCCGCGGGGACATATCGGAGCACTTTCATCCCATATCCGCGGGTGTCTTAAAAGGTATTCTGGAAGAAGTCGTAGACTTTCCGGTAAACATAATAAATGCAAGCTACGTTGCCAAGGACAGAGGCATAAAGGTTGAAGAGCTTTCCTCCGAAGAGACTCCAGACTTTAAACACTACATAAAGGTTGTGGTGCGCTCCAACGGTTCTGAAAAAGTGGTAGCGGGAACGGTTTTAGAGGGCCAGCTTCTGAGAATAGTCCAGATAGACAAGTATAGGGTTGACATAGAGCCCGAGGGCATACTCCTGGTGTTTGAGAACAAGGATGTTCCCGGAGTAATAGGCAAGATAGGTTCAATACTGGGAAGTGCGGGCGTGAACATAGCGGGCTTTAGGCTCGGCAGAGAAAAGAAAGGAGGCATAGCTCTGGGTATCCTAAACCTTGACGAAGAAGTTCCTCAGCATGCTCTGGAAGAGCTAAGGAGCATACCCGAGATAGTATTCGTTAAACAGGTTATCCTGTGAGTATATGAAGCTCCTTGACCAGAAGAGGGTAAAAGACTTCTTAGAAAAGATACATACCAAAGGCAGGGTCCCGGGTGCGCTACTGTTCTTCGGCCCTCCGGGTGTGGGAAAGACAACCGCCTCCCTTGAGTTTAGCAAGGGTCTTCTCTGTCTTGAGAACACAGCCTGGGGCTGTGGAAAGTGTGTATCCTGCAAAGAGCTTGAAAGCATAGGAGAGCAAATCCTCTCGGGAAACTGGGACAAACTCTCCAATTACGAAGAAAGGGCGGGGAAAAAGGTGTTCCTATACCTGTCCGGTGAACATCCAGACTTTGCATACGTCCCCCCCTCTGGCAACAGCCTGAAGATAGACCAGATAAGAGCTCTCAGGGAGTTTGCCTACGTAAAACCCGCTCTCTCACACAGGAAGGTAATAATCGTTGATGATGTCCAGACCATGACTAAGGAAGCCTCGAACGCCCTACTTAAAGTCCTGGAAGAGCCACCTGCGGGAACACACTTTATTCTTATCTCCACAGGTATAGAGCAGGTCCTTCCTACCATAATTTCCAGAACGCAGAGAGTTGAGTTCTCTCCCTTGGAGGAAGGGAGCTTTTATCAGCTACTTGGTAAAGAGGACAGAAAGCTTTACGAACTCTCCGCGGGGAGTCTGTCCACTGCCATAAGGCTGGAAGAGAAGAAGGAGCTTTTCCGCCTTACGAAGGACTTTCTCAGCAGGGACCCCTTGAAGGTCTTCAGAGTATCTCAGAGCGTGGAAAAGCTGGAAGACGAGGATAAGGCCCTTTTTCTGGACCTTTTGGAAGAAGAACTCAAGAGCCACTTTATAAATAAAGGATTAAATTATGATAAATTTGAGATGGTCCTCAAGAGGATAGAGGAGCTTAGGAGCGGTATCGGGAGAGGACTCAGATTTAGTGTAGGCCTCCTCTCCCTGTATAGGTTATGGAGGTAAAGAAGATGCATTACATAAAGGTAAGGAGCTTAGATACAAACAAGATAGGTGTGCTTGAAGACTGCGATGAGGAGCTAAAAAGGAACGACGTTGTGGTGGTTGAAAGTGAAGAAAAAGGCGAAGATGCGGTTAGAGTTTTAGGAATATCGAAAGAGGACTCACCTTCCGGACTGAGGTTTAAGTTTCTCAGGAAAGCAACTCCCAAGGATATGGAAGCTATCAGTAAGAATGAAGAAGAAAGCAGGAAAGCCTTCAAAGCCTGTAAAGACAAGATAAGAGAACAGGGACTGGACATGCACCTCCTTAAGGCCTACATACCTCTGAACTCCAAGAAGATATTTTTTTACTACACAGCGGAAGAGAGGGTAGACTTCAGAAAGCTCGTTAGAGAACTGGCAAAGATATTCCGAAAGAGAATAGAGATGAGACAGGTAGGCGTGAGGGATGCGGTCCAGATTCTTGGCTGGGTTGGTCTGTGCGGTGAGGTCCCCTGCTGTATGAGATTCATGGAAAGGTTTGATTCCATATCGCTCAAGGACATAGAGGAGCAGAACTTGCCTCTATCACCTTCCAAGTTCACCGGACCTTGTGGAAGGCTGGTCTGCTGTATGTCCTTTGAAAAGGACAACTATGCTGTAAAGCGTATACTTCCCGAAAGAGGCTCAGAAATATGTCTGGACCGCAAAGAAGGTAAGATAGTAGAAATTGACCCTATAAGGAATACCATATCCATCGCCTTTGAAGACAGAATAAGGGAGTTCAACTTGGAGGAAATTCTGCCCAAAGGATACGAAAGGGCTTTGCAAAGATGTTGCGGATGTAGCGGATGCTGTGCAAAAACTGTAAACAGCCCAATAGGATATGAGGTTACAACGAGTAATTGAGGGAGAGCTTAACAAACTCCTTATATTTGAGCTTGAAGAAGGCCTGAGCGTTGAGGCAGTCCACTACAGAGGTGATACACTCTGTGTGTCCACGCAGGTAGGTTGCGCCGTAGGGTGTGGGTTCTGTGCCTCGGGTAGTAAGGGCCTCTTTCGTAACCTCACCGCGGAAGAGATAGTAAAGCAGGTCATTCTATCAAAAGGGCTTTTTCCAGTAAAGCGGGTAGCTATAGCAGGTATAGGGGAGCCACTGGCTAACTTTGAAAACGTTCTAAAAGCCTTTTGGGAGTTCAAAAAGATGTCTCTTAAGGTGTCCTTCTACACTGTGGGCTCTCCCATTGCCAGGCTATCTCACCTTCTTGAGCTTCCCCACGGGGGAGTGACCATATCCATCCATTCTATGTCGGAAGAGAAAAGGAAGCTTCTCATGCCCCATGCGGGAAGCCTGCACAGACTGTTGGGCTTTCTCAAGCGCAAGCTAAGGACTATGAGCACCAACAAAAGGAAAAAGGTAAGCCTTGCCTATCTGCTCCTGAAGGGATTTAACGACTCTATAGAAGAGCTTTACTCGCTTGCAAGGACAGCCAATGAGCTGAACGTGAGTCTCACTCTGCTTTACTATAACCGGATAGGGGACTTCCTCGCTCCGAGCCCGGAAGAATACGAAAGAGCATTTCTGTTTCTCAGGTCACAAGGTGTGAGGGTAACCCTTTCTACCCGCTTCAGGAAGGAACCGCTGGGCGGATGCGGGACACTCACTGTAGGAAGATTTACACAGACCAGAGAGGAGGAGAGCTTGCCGTGAAGGTGGTCGCTGTGGGAGGAGGAACAGGTCTGTCTACCCTGCTCAAGGGTCTGAAAAAAGAGGTAGGAGAGGCAATAAAGGAACTCTATGCCATAGTAACAGTGGCGGACAGTGGAGGAAGCACGGGCAGGCTAAGGAAGATATATCACATACCCGCACCGGGTGATATAAGAAACTGCATAGTTGCCCTCTCCGAGAGCGAAGACATAATGCGGAAACTCTTTCAATACAGGTTCAAGGGAGAAGGCCTCGGAGGGCACGCCTTTGGAAATCTCTTCCTGACCGCTCTGAGCGACATAACCGGCAGTTTCTTAGAAGCGGTAAAGCTGACCTCGGACATACTCAGGACAAAGGGAGACATAATCCCCTCTACGGTGGAGGATATACAACTTGTTGCCAGATTCAGCGACGGCAACACGGTAGAAGGAGAGGACGAGATAACGCAATACGGTAAACAGAACAGGGTCAGGATAGAAGACATATGGATAGAACCCAAGGAAGCGAAGGCTCCCATAGAAGCCATAGCTGCTATAGAAACAGCGGAGCTTATACTCTTCGGGCCCGGGAGTCTCTTTACGAGCATAATACCGAATCTCCTTATCAAGGATATAAGAGAGGCCATAGAAAGGAGTAAAGCCTTTAGGGTTTTCATAGTTAACGCTATGACCCAGCCAGGAGAAACGGACGATTTTACCGCTTACGACCACCTAAAGACCTTTCTGAAGTTCTCCCGGCTGGACAGGGTAGATGCGGTCGTTGTGAATACAAAAATGCCACCTAACGAGATTCTTCACAGATACGTGGAGGAAGGCCAGGAACCCGTGGTTCCCGACGTAGGTAAGATAGCCAAAGAAGGAATATCCGTCTACGCTCAGGACCTCATTGGGGATGGAGAGAATTTCGTCAGACACGACCCGGATAGACTGACCTCTCTTATTATGAAGATAGCTCGCGATGAGGCACTTTCTGGAATTTGACACCCTTCGCATACCCGAGGAAGAAGCTCAAATAGTTGTATGTGGAAGCGGAATAGGGGGACTAACAACCGCTATAGTTTTGAAAGAGCTCGGCCTTGAACCTATCCTCCTTACCAGAGGAATAGGAAACACCTACTACTCACAGGGAGGAATAGCGGCGTCTCTGCACCCGTCGGACAGCCCTTACGCACACTTCATAGACACGATAAAGGCGGGTAGGTATTTGAACAACGAAACCAACACACGTATTCTTGTGAGCGAGGGGGTCTTGAGGATATCCGACTTAGAACGGTGGGGCGTAAACTTTGACAAAGAGGAGGGTTTTTACGCAACAACGACCGAGGGCGGGCACTCATTCCCACGTGTTTTAAAGGTCAAAGATTATACCGGAAAGGAAATATACACGAAATTACTGCAACGTGTAAAGGAACTCAGCATACCCATAGTTGAAGGAGAGCTCCAGGAGATACTTGGAGAGGAGCAGGTTCAGGGCATTCTCTATCTGAAGGGAGAAAACATAATGTTTCTGAGAACCTCCGTTCTGGTGCTTGCTACCGGCGGAGCAGCTTCCATGTTCAGGCACACATCCAACCCCTCCAAGGTAAGGGGAGACGGTATAGGTATAGCTTTTAGAGCAGGGGTTCCCTTAAAGAATCCCGAATTTGTCCAGTTTCATCCGACCGTTCTTGAGAACTCCAACCTTCTCATATCGGAGGCGGTAAGGGGAGAAGGAGCACACCTTGTAGACGAAAGAGGTAACAGGTTCATCGATGAACTCCTACCCAGGGATATAGTGGCAAGAGCCATATACAGCCTTCTGAGACAGGGAAAGAGGGTGTTCCTTGACATGAGACCGGTAACGGAAAAGGGTATAAGGCTGGAAGAGAGGTTCCCTACTATAGTGTCCTTTTTGAGGGAAAAGGGACTGGACCCCTACAGCGAGCCCATACCTGTGGTTCCAGCAGCTCACTACTACATCGGTGGGCTCGAGGTGGACAGCTTCGGGAAAACCGCCTTAGAAGGTCTTTATGCGGTCGGAGAGAGCTCCTGCACAGGCGTTCACGGAGCCAACAGACTCGCTTCTAACTCCCTCTTAGAAGGTGTAGTCTTCGGATATAGAACAGCCTACCGTATACATGCGGATATAAAGTTTTTGAGACGCTCAGGGTCATCTTTTAAGAACACCGTAGGTGGTAATGAAG
>CAYSNS010000079.1:0-5741 GCA_964432395.1 uncultured Aquifex sp.
GGGACCGATGGACGAAAGGGTAGAAGTGGTCATGAAGGTTAAAGGGGGTAAGTTGTATGACTTCAAGATTGCTCCTGTTGCTTCTCGGTAGTATCGTGGTCAGCTTCGGAGGTAACTATGTATCTATCAAGGACATAACACAGATAAATGTTAAGCCTGATAGGTGTGAATTGCTCAAAGCTTACACCTCAAAACCTCTGTTTGCTCTTAAGAAAATACGAAACACAGTTCTTGTGAAGTTAAAGAAGCCTGTGGGGCAAGAAGCTGATATGAGCATAATTCCTAAATACCTTGACATTAGTTTTATAACCGCTTGCGGAACTGAAACGAGACTGTTCCCTGTTAAGGATATGCCTGCTACTACCATTACTGTGAATCTGACAAACATAGAAATCCCCAAACCCAAAGCACGAGCCATGGAGGAAGAGATAGCAGATATGCTGAAGTGTTATCTGGAGGGCTGTGAGGCATATACGACTGCCGGCGGAAAGGTTATGGGGGACTCCTTGGAAATGGAGGAGGTTCTATACCAGAATACAGGCAAGAACAAAGAAACGCTCTCAGAAGCTATGTTCTGCGACGATAGTTGCATCGCTGTAGCTCTTGAAAAGCATCTTGTAAATCCCGGTGAGGTGGTAAGGGTATGGATTTTCAGGAGGCGGTAGACAAACTCAAGAACGTTCTCAATACTAAGCAAGGCAGAGTAGCTGTTGTTCTTGGGACTATGATAGGGGTTTCTATGTTCCTTGGATACTTAGGTAGCGGTGGCCCTGAAACTCCCGTGAAGGAGAAGAGAAAAGAATATAAGAGCCTGATAGACGAAAAAACACGAAAGCTGTATTTGCAGGATCTTAAGGCAGAGCAAGAGCAGACAAAAAAACAGGTTGGAGTTTTGCAGGAACAGATTTTAAAGTTAAAGGAACAAATAGAGAAATCGTTATCCGAACCGCAGGAACCAAAACAACCTCAAAGTACACAGAACCCATCACGTCAGTCTTATGTTGATAACAGGCTTATAAATGAGCTTAGAGCCTTACGGAAGACCATTGACACCATGAATAGACGCATAGATAGGATAGAACAAAAGGTTCAGGAAAAAACTGCACCCATAAGCCCTGAGCAGGTTACCAGATATAGCCTTCCTCGGGTACAACCTCCCAAGGTTAGAACGGTAAAGCCTGGTCAGAGTTCCCAAGAAAATGGGGCTACCTTGCTTGAGGGTTTTTACCCTGCGGAGGAAGATAAAGAGGTAGAAAAGCTGTTTAAGCAGATGTCTCACCCTGAGGTCTGCCTACCCCAAGGCTCCTTTGGTAAGGTCGTGGCTCTTTCCGGTTTATCTGCTCCTACAGGTCCGAGAGCTGCCCAGGACCCTGTACCTGTCCTGTTCGTAATACCAGGAGAATTCATAAAGCCAAACATAAGACGTACTTACAAGCTGAGAAATTGCTTTGCTATAGGATGGGGAGCAGGGGACCTGAGTTCAGAACGCATAAAGGTAAAGGTGAGAAGCATCTCCTGTGAACTCCAAGAAGGGAAACCGATAACATTCAGAACCTCTGGATACATCGCCGGTCCTGATGGGAAAGAAGGTATTAAGGGAATTCTTGTGGAAAAGAGAGGGCAGTACCTGGCTAAGGCACTCATGGCTTCCTTTGCGGAAGGACTTTCTGCTATTGCCAGATACAGCACAGCTGTCGTATCTATTTCCCCGTTAGGAGCCACTCAGACAGTCCCTCCGGAAAAGGCATTTAAGTATGGATTTGGTCTCGGTGTAGAAAAGGCTCTCAGCAAACTCAGTGATTACTACCTGCAACTGGCAGATGAGGTCCTGCCCGTAATAGAAGTGGGTTCGGGAGTATCGGGAACACTCATAATGTTGCAACCCGCATGTGAAGATGAAAAGAGACAGAAACCGTGGGCTGTAGCTGTGGAGGAAACTAAGCAAAAACTCGCCCAGAATCCCATAAAGCAACAACAAAGCGGGCAACTTCAGAAACAGATAGAAGAAGTCATTAAACCCTTCTACGGAGGTGTAAAATGAGGCGTTTAGCTTTTGCTCTAATCCTGACTACGTTTGCCTTTGCGAGTCCCACAGAACAGCTCCAGAAGCTGTTAAACAAGTGGAATGTGAGTGTAAAAAAGATAAACGACCTTGGCAGTTTGTATGAAGTAGTTATTAAGGGAGATCCTAAAGTTATATACTTCACCAAAGACTTAAGGTATATGATTCTTGGGGGCATCTTTGACCCGAAGACCGGCAAGAATTTAACCGCAGATAGGCTGAGAGAATACAGTAAAGTTGATGTTAGAGATTTGCAGAAAATCCCAAGCGTCAAGGTATCATACGGTGATGGTCCCACGTTTTACGCTTTTGTGGATACAGATTGTCCATATTGCCACAAGTTCCTTGAATGGGCTAAAAAGAACGGTGCCAACTTATATCTGTTCTTCTTTCCCATACATGACTACAACAAAAATCTGTATGCCTTATGCATGGGGCTGGATGGCAAAGGCAAGGAAGTAGTAAACCTGATGCTCAAGGGGGATATCCCTAAAAAAGATAAAGACGCAAAAATGACGCTATGTGAGGGAGTTCTGAGAAAACACATAAAGGAAGCCAGGGAGCTCGGGGTAAGGGGAACACCCTACATAGTTACCGAGGATGGTACCGTAATTCAGGGTTTCGTTCCATCTCTGCTGGGAAAATACAGGAGGGCTAAGAATGGTTAGTAGAAGATTGCTTATAACTACTAACATACTTGCTTTGTTCTTAGTAGGGTGTTCTGCAAAGTATCAGTGTGAAACCACCAAAACGGGCGTGTGTGCAAGCGTAGAAGATACATACGAAGCTGTTTACAGTACAGGAACTTCTAAACCAAACAGGGCTATAGGCAATGCATCTACAAAGCAGACGACTTCCCCCAGATCTATTTTCCCAATGAGGGAGCCAGAGAAGGTATATCGGGTTTGGATTAAGGATTATGAAGATGAGAACGGATTGTTAATATCAAACCACTACATTTATGTGGTCGTAAACGGTAAATGGTTAATAGGCAACAAGCACGAAAAAAGGGCGTTTATAAGCGACATAGATTATGACGAGAAAATCAGAAACTATCTGATACAGAAGGGCAAGCTCAAGCCTCCAGAGGAGGACAGCGATGACTATGATGAGGACTTTTAAGCTCGGTCTGCTGCTGAGCACAATTGCTCTAACCTCCTACACCTTGGGTATATCCTTTGGAGCTATCGGTAGTAAGAAAACTGTATCTGTATACGACCTCAAACAAGCAATTTCAGCACTTGTAGATGATGTGAGCACCCTTCGCAGTCAAATTAATGTACTCATATCGGATATTCTCAACTTGAAAAGAGAAGTAAATACTCTCAAAATGCACCTGCAAAGTCCGCAGGAAAAATACAAATTCGCTGTTGTAAGCAAATCCCGTGTAAGAGTCAGGCTTTCACCCTGGGGACACATAATCGGACTCGTTCCAAGAGGAACGGAAACGGTGCTCTTCGCAAAAAAGGGTGAGTGGTGTCTTACCAACCTCGGCTATATACATTGCTCTCTTCTGGAGGTTAAAGATGGCAACCAGATTCGTTGAGCTTGTGAGAGCACTGACCGAAGAAGACGGTATATTTTTGCTCCGCTATAAGAAGAAGGATGCAGGTCTTGGGTTTGCGTTTGAAACCTCTCCCTATATGTATGCAGATAGCAGAGTGGAAAACGGCTTCTATAAGATAGTAGAAAAGCTACCTGAGGATGCACTCATGCAGGTTTTCCTATGGGCGGATGACGATATAGAAGACATACTGTCTATGATAAAAAAAGGTAGCGGTCTGGCAGGGAAATTGTTTGAAGAGCGCTACGAGTTCTACCGCAAAGCTGCCAGAGAAGGCGGATTCTGGGGAATACACCCCATAAGGGATTTCAGGCTGTTCTTGATGTTCTACATACCTCTTACTAAAAACATAGACATAGAGAAGGTTTTGGGACTGAGAGACGAGATAACGCAGACGCTTGATAGCTTAAAAATGCAACACAGAATCCTCTCATACGAAGACTTCTCCATTTTGCTGGATAAGGTCCTGTACGGTAAAACCACCCAGGGTGTCAATAGCATAGAAGGTCTGGTCCCACGCAACCTTGAGATTAAAGAAGAAGGAAAAGTAATCAAGATAAAGGATGGTCGTGAATATTCGGTTATATCCCCATACTTTCTTCCAAACAGGTACCACATCGCCATGATGGCAAGATTACTCGGGGCGGATAAACTTGAAGAAGTAACCTCAAATCTGAAACGTGCTTTCTGGATTTCCGTAACCGTTCGCAAGAAAACAGCAAAGGAAGTCGCTACGCTTGTGCACACAAAAGGCAATATTATAGAAAAGCAGGCTATTGGTCTGGGGGCAAAGATTGCGCCACACCTAAAAGATGCGGCAAGAGATTTTCAAATTTTCAAAGAAAGAAGGGATAAAGGGGAAAAAGCTGTAGACATGTGGATATTTGCAGGAGCAAACCCTTCAGAGGTGAATAAGCTGGAATCAATTTTCACCAATGTAGCCTCCGAAGAGGCATTTGGTATTAGTTCTTTCAAAGTGTTTATAGAAGAGGCTCCGGGACCTGTTCTGGAAGACTTTATATACTCACTGCCTTTCTGTTTCCCCTTCGGAGAAAGGGACATTTACTCAGGATGGAACAGACACTTTATACTGATGGGCAAGGATGCGGTGAAATTCCTCCCGGTTATGGGGGACCTGAAAGGTAACTTTGCTAAACCCGGCGATTATCCGCCCGCACTGTGTTTCCTTTCTCCCAAAGGACAGGTCATGTATGTAGATATATTCAATTCAGCTGCGGGCTATAACTTCATAACAGTAGCTTCAACAGGTAGCGGCAAATCCGTTCTCGCAAACGATATTATCAACGCATACCTTGCAAAAGGTGCTATGGTAAGGGTTATAGACGTTGGAGGGTCTTACGAAAAACTTGCCAAACTGTATAACGCGCCATGTGTTGAGATAGACCCGGAAAATCCTGTGTGTCTCAACCCGTTCACACATATGCAGGACGTGATAGTTGAGTTAGAAAATGAAGATGGATCTACAGAAAGAGTTAACATATCCACCCTTCTTATAAGAGATTTGATATTCATTATGCTCGGCGTAGACCCACGGGAAATCTCCTCTTACCAGGAGAAGCTCCAGGTGAATAAAGACCTCGGAGACATAGAAAAGGTCATAAACGAAGTCTGGAACGAGAAGGGTAATAGGGCATCTATAGAAGACATAATTCTGAGACTTCCCGACCACCTCCGAGATGCCCTCATCAGGTGGGTAGAAAATCCCTGGCTAAGAAGGTTCTTCGTAGGTGAGGCGGAAGTGAACATTATGAATGAACCCTTCTATGTAATAGATTTACTCAAAGTTAAGTCCCTCAACGACACGGGTCTGTTCAATGTGCTTATGTATCTTGTCTTGATAAACATGCAGAAGAATGTATATCTGCTACCGCGTGATTTAAGAAAAGTGGTCATATTTGATGAAAGCTGGGAGTTTCTGAAAGACAGACATATAGTCCCCTACATAGTAAGGGGATACAGGATAGCAAGGAAGTTCAACGCTTCCTTCGGTGTCATCACGCAGTCTGTAGAAGACTTCCTGTCTGAGTTTGCCAAGCCCATAGTGGATAACTCCAACTTCATCTTCATGCTGGAATTGGGAGAACAATCCATAGC
>CAYSNS010000080.1:0-5737 GCA_964432395.1 uncultured Aquifex sp.
AATAAAACAACGTTTGAGCACTAAAATTTTACAAGAAAAAAGCGGGGCAGGAGGGCCTACTGCATCAGGTAGTCAAAATCAACCCTTTTGGACTTTCCTTTTTCCTTGATTATTACTCCTATGTGGTAAAGGCCCTTATCCGACATATCAAACCAGCCCCCGTAGTTGTCCCCATACTGGTGGGGATACTTGGTCAAGGTCTTCCTTACCGCTCTGAAAAGAGGTGACCTGACCTCCGCTTCAACACTGAAGTTAGAAAGGTAGAGGGTTTTTCCCTTCTCTGATTTCCATATACTGACCGCAAGATGGTGAGTGTCCCTCCCCGAAGGTTCTCCGTGGTGGCGAACAAGGAGTTTGTAGGCCCTTGGATACTTCTCCTTCAGCTCCGCAATGGAGAAAACACCTATACTTACGTAATACTCACCTATGTTCTTGGTCAGCGGTGTAGGTATAATAGGTTGTGCCTGTGCGAGCTCAGCAACCAACAGAAGAAAACCTACCCCCCAGCTTACCAAAAAAGCGTATATGCTCCTCATGGCTCATCCCTCCTTCTCCCTTACATTATAGGCACACGGGCTTTGTAGGGCATGATATAATTAACACCCATGGGTTTAGAGAAAAAGCTACAGAAATACAAAACCTATGAAAACTTGAACGATTTAGAGGGGCTGAAAACCGCATTCAGGGAAAAGCTTGACAGGGTCCCTCCTACGATGGAGTATTTGAGGAACTTAATCCTCGATGCCAAGCTCCTGTTCAGGATAGTTACGGACGAGAGCTTTGAACTTAAGAGGGAAACAAAAGAAGATTTCATAGCTGCGCTTTGGTATTTTATAGACAGCAAAGATTCCATACCGGACTGGATACCGATGATAGGCTACTGGGATGACTACAGACTCCTGAGAAAGGTTAAAGAAAAGCATAAAAAGGAGATAGACAGATACTTTGAAGAGACAAAGTTTTTTATAGCTAACTATTTCTGATGTTCCGCTTCGTTTTACTGCGTCTGCTTCAGGCCATACCTACCATAGTGGGTGTGACCTTCATATCTTTCGTTATTATTAAGCTGGCTCCTGGAGACTTCCTTGACCAGCTGAGATTGAATCCCCAGATATCACCGGAGACAATAGACAGGCTAAAGAAACTCTACGGACTGGACGAACCTTTACTGGTTCAATACATAAAGTGGCTCAGGTCCGCGGTGGTCTTTGACCTTGGATACTCTTTTCAGTATCATGCCCCCGTTTTGGAGCTGATTCTTGAGAGAATTCCCAACACGCTCCTCCTGTCACTCAGCTCCGCTCTGATGGCATGGCTTTTGGCAATTCCCCTTGGGACCTTAGCTGCCTTCAAGGAAGGAAGTAAGTTAGACAAATTCATTCAGGGCTTTTCCTACACATTTATGTCCATTCCCAGCTTCTTTCTGGCTTTCCTTCTCTTGTTTGTGGCCAGCAGAACGGGCTGGTTTCCCATAGGAGGAATTCAGAGCCCCGATTTTGAGTCCTTGAGCCCGGTGGGTAAGGTTCTTGACATAGTGCATCACCTTTTTATACCCGCTACCGCGCTGGCTCTGGTTTCCTTGGCAGGTCTAACGAGGCTCGTAAGGAGCTCGGTAATAGAAGTGCTGAGTAGCCCCATGATAGTTATGCTAAAGGCTAAAGGCGTATCTCAGTGCACATTAATAAAACACGTTCTAAAAAACTCCATGAACCCATTTACTACGCTCCTGGGCTACGAGATAGCGAGCCTGATATCGGGAGCAGCGCTTATAGAGATAATAACGGGCTGGCCAGGAATGGGTATGCTGATGCTCGACGCTGTCCTGTCTCAGGACCTGTTCCTGGTGATGGGAGGTTTGTATATAGGAACCATTATGCTCATTGCAGGTAACCTGATAGCGGACCTGCTTCTTGCTTGGATAGACCCTCGTGTGAGGGAGAGGGAGTTCGCAAAGTAACTTCCTTTATAAGTTCTTTGTCTTTCTTCCAGGCAAGCTTGCGGTATATCTTTACCCTTACGGTCGTAACATCCCCATAAGGTATATTTATCTCCTTAGGAACTTTGTATACGAGAGCGGTCTTTGCCTGGGCGGACAGGAGCTTACGAAGAGTTCTCCGCTTCCCATCACGGTATTGTAGCTCTATCACTATGTATAGCTTCGGGTCTCCCTGGTCCGCGGTGGGAAGGTTGTGGGGCACTCCTACGTTGGTAAGGACAATCCTTCCTTTCATCAGCTCCACTTTTATGTCTTCGGGCTTAGCTTTTAAGGCGGGAAACTCATGGGAAGTTCTGGGCTTGGCAAGGTGGAAGTACTGGAAGGGAAACTTCTGTATGAGGTCTTTCTTGCCCAAGGAAGGCATATGGCATTGCTGACAGCTCTTCTCTACCTTTGCTACCTTCCACTCTTTGTAAGTTTCCTGATGACAGCCCGCACAGAAGTTTGATTTCGTATAGGATAGGTCCTGCTTTGAAGGGTGGGGAGGGGACCAGACTTTAAGAGGCCCATGCATCGATTTCGTCTCTTCCTTAAAGTGGCAGGCGACACAGCTTACTCCATCGTGCCTAAACTCCGCCCTAAGCAAGGGTTTCTTATCGGGGTCAACCTGGTGAGGTGCATGGCAGGACAGACACTTGGTTTTCGTGTAGTTCTCACTCTCTAACCTAAACTGTTCACTGGTCCAGGCGTGGAAGTGCCTGCTTTTCTTCCACTCTTCGTATATTTGGGCATGGCAGTCTGCACACCTCTTGGCCTGTGGTCTTTGCAGGAGGTCTTCTTCTACAAATACACTCTCCAACCTCTCACACGAAAGAGTGGTAAAGAGCAGAGCAAGGAGCAGAAATCTCACTTAGCAAATGCCTCCCTGACCTTAGCAGGGACCAGGTGAACGTTGTGACACTTGATGCAAGATACGGTTACCGCTCCCAGGGCTTTAAAGATTTCATCCTTCTTAGGAGAGCCTGCGGACAGGAGCTCCTCAAGCTTGGCAAGGGAAGACTCAAAGTCTTTTCCGACTATGAGCTCTTCGGAGAGTTTGTTGGTATGGCACTTTGAACACATGGTTCTAAGCTGTCTTGCCCTTTCCACAAAGTTAAGGCCCGCTTCCTGGGCTTTATCTCCGTCTCCTTGCATTAGATACACCTTCAGGGCTTTGAGGGAGCTTGTCATAGCTTTCATATATTTACCGGTTTCGTATTCCATAAAGTCCACAGGGTCCTCTATCTTCACCTTCTCAAAGCTGGGAAAGTGGTAGGTAAGCTTTACCGCTATCTCGTTATCCTGATGGCACTTGGCACACGTCCTGAGAAACTTCTTAGAAGCCTCTAAAACCTTATCCACGTTCTTTGAGCTTACCGCCTTTACAAGGTTGTCCGCAAGCTGTGGCTTGAAATACTCCTTCCACTCGGGAACCATCTTAGAAGTCTCTACGTAAAGCTTCTTGAGCTCCTTAGCCCATTCAAGGGCTTTTTCCCAGTTACCTTCGTTAATATTAAGCGTTATACCCGTATTGGCGGTGCTCATGGCATGCATCTTGGACAGGAACTCAAACTTGTCAGATGCGGGCGGATAATACTTATCCAGAGAAGCGGGCGGTTTTTTCAGAACCAGCTCCTGGGCGGAGAAGCTCACCCCAAAACTCAGCAAACCTGCCAGTACAAAAAGTCCTAAGCCCATGGCTCTACCCTCCCTGAGGTGTCCTTAAATATTTTTAACTTTCGCACAGACTTTGCAAGTCCCTTTTGGGATAACCACTTCAGCGTTTATACTTATTAATTATGCTTGAGCTACTTACCGAAAAGTTCAGCACGACCCTGTCCAAGCTCAGGAACGCGCGCAAACTTACCGAAAAGAACGTCAACAACGCCCTGAGAGAGATAAGGCTTGCCCTCCTTGAAGCGGACGTAGACTACGATGTCGCAAAAAAATTCATAAAAAGGGTCAGGGAGAGAGCCTTATCCTCCGAGGTTAAAAACAACCTGTCACCTGCGGAGCAGGTAATTACCATAGTTTACGAAGAGCTTGTAAAGGTCCTTGGAGAGGAAAAGGAGGACCTGAAGAAAGGAACTGTTCTCTTTGTAGGACTTCAGGGAACGGGAAAGACGACCACCATAGGAAAGCTGGCAAGCCTCCTGAGAAAGAAAGGAAACAGTGTCGCTCTCTCATCAACTGACATAAGGCGTCCCGCAGCTATGCTCCAGCTGGAAAGGCTTGCACAGAAGGTAGGAGTGCCTTACTACTCCTTTGATGAGGGGCTGTCCGCACCGGAGATAGCCCAGAAGGCTGTAGAAAGAGCCAAAGCGGAAGGTGTAGATTACCTCCTTCTCGATACCGCAGGCAGGCTCCACATCGACGAAGAGCTCATGGAGGAGCTCAGAACCATAAAGGAGAGAGTTAAACCCTCCGAGATAATTTACGTAGCGGACGCTATGCAGGGACAGACCGCCCTCGAGACAGCAAAAACTTTCCACGAGCTCCTCGGACTTACCGGTGTCGTCCTGACCAAGATGGACGGGGATGCACGGGGTGGTTTGGCTCTGTCAGTTAGGGAGACACTCGGTGTCCCGATAAAGTTCATCGGAGTTGGTGAAAAGATAGAGGATATAGAGCCCTTCTACCCTGACAGGATAGCCCAGAGGATACTGGGCCTGGGAGACATTCAGTCCTTGGTCGAACGTGCTCAGGAGGTTATACCCGAAGACAAGGCTCAGCACCTGTCTACGAAGGTTCTTGCAGGGGACTTTGACCTTGAAGACCTGAGAGAGATGCTGAGGATGATACAGAACCTGGGACCTCTGGATAAACTGCTTGGCATGATTCCCGGACTGGGTGCTCAGATGAAAAACATAAAGGTGGATGAAAGGCAGTTCAAGAGGATAGAAGCGATAATAAACTCCATGACACCAGAGGAGAGAAAAAATCCCAGGATAATAAACATGAGCAGGAAGAAGAGGATAGCGCGAGGGAGTGGAACCAGCGTATCGGACGTTAACAAGGTTCTGAAGAGATACGAAGAGATGAGAAAGATGATGAGAAAGATGAAAGGCATGATGGGAATGCCTGTGCCAAAATTTCCTTTCAAGTTCTGATATAATAATTGGCTCAAGTCTTGCGGAGGATAGGAATGGCGGTAAGGATAAGGCTGGCGAAGTTCGGAAGAAGGCATCACCCCATATACAGAATAGTTGTCATGGATTCCAAATCTCCCAGGGAAGGTAACTACATAGACATATTGGGAACCTATGACCCAAAGAGAAAGGTCATAATAGATATAAAGCCCGAGAGGGCTAAGGAGTGGGTTCTTAAGGGTGCGCAGATAGCGAGCAGAGCCAAGTCCATATTTGAAGGTGCGGGAATACTGAAAGAGCTTATTCCCCAGGACTGTGAACTTAGAAGGAGCGGTGATTACTGGGTCCTTAGGAAGAAAACCACCAAGGAGGTAAGCTGATGAGCGCTATGAAGGAAATAGTAGAGACTACCGCCAGAGCCCTCGTGGACAACGCGGACAAGGTTCAGGTCACCGAGATAGAGGGTGAGAAAACTATAGTTATTGAGCTCAGGGTTGACCCCCAGGAGCTCGGTAAGGTTATAGGTAAGCAGGGCAGAATTGCCCGTGCCCTGAGGACCTTGCTGTCCGCTATGGGCAGGAAAACGGGCAAAAGGGTTGTCTTGGAGATTTTAGAGTAGGCTTACGTTTTCGTAGTGCTGTATCTTTCCTCTAAAGACCGTTATTAGGTCTAT
>CAYSNS010000081.1:0-5737 GCA_964432395.1 uncultured Aquifex sp.
GACTCTCCTGAGTTTACGGACATATATGAAGCCTATAGAAGAGTTGCTAAAATATTACCGAGGGACTGGGAGAGCACCGAGGTGGATGAAAAGCTACTCAAGGAGAAGGAGGAGCTCGTCCTTTGGGAATCTATTAAAGATATGGAGGGCAGGGACTTTAAACTCTCGGAACTTGCGGGATTGCGTAAATACGTAGATGCCCTGTTTGATAACGTCCTTATAATGGACAGGGATGAAAGAGTAAGGAGCAATCGGCTGTCTCTTCTCATGAGGCTGAAGAAGCTATTCAACAGATACGCGGACTTCAGTAAGGTAGTCATCCGGGAGGTTTGAGATGAGTAAAGACTCTCTTGTTCTTTGGCTCGATGAACTCACCATAGAGGACATACCTATAGCGGGTGGAAAAAACGCCTCTCTGGGAGAGATGATAAAGAGCCTCAGTCCGCTGGGGATAAACATACCTTATGGCTTTGTGGTCACATCCACTGCATACTACAGGTTCATAGAGCACAACAATCTACGGGAAAAGATAAAGGAAGCACTGCAGGGGCTCAACGTTGATGATGTGTCGGATCTCGCTAAGAGAGGTTACACCGTAAGAGAGCTTATAAAGGGAGGTGATTTTCCTCCAGAGCTTGAGGGAGCCATAAAAAAGTATTACAACGAGCTATCTCAAAGATATGGAACCCATGCTGTAGATGTAGCGGTGCGCTCCTCCGCAACCGCAGAAGACCTCCCCGACGCTTCCTTTGCGGGACAGCAAGAAACCTATCTCAATGTGGTTGGTGCGGAGAATGTTCTTACAGCCATAAAGAACTGCTTCGCCTCCCTATTTACCGACAGGGCTATATCCTACCGGGAGTCTTTCGGCTTTGACCACTTCAATGTGGGTATAGCGGTAGGTGTCCAGAAGATGGTGCGCTCGGACCTGGGTGCATCAGGAGTTATGTTTACCCTCGATACGGAAAGTGGTTTTAAGGATGTGGTTGTAATAAATGCCTCCTACGGACTGGGAGAACTTATAGTTCAGGGTATGGTAACCCCCGACGAGTATATGGTTTTTAAACCTACATTCCGGAAAGGATACTCAGCTATAATAGAAAAAAAACTTGGTAAGAAAGACAGGAAGATGATATACGGTGTGGGGGAGGAAAGAACCAAGATAGTTAACGTTCCGGTGGGAGACCAGAAGAAGTTTGCCTTAGAAGATGAGGAAATACTAAAGCTTGCGGAGTGGGCACTCCACATAGAGGAGCACTACTCTAAGAAAAAAGGAAAGTGGACACCCATGGACATAGAGTGGGCTAAGGACGGGGAGCTGAACCAGCTCTTCATAGTCCAAGCAAGACCCGAAACGGTCCACTCAAGAAAGGAAGACAACGTGATAAAGGTCTATAGGATTCTGGAGCCAGAGCCACAACGCTCAAAGAAGCGCTTAATAAAGGGTATAGCGGTAGGCGATAAGATAGCAACAGGCAAGGTAAGAGTCCTCTTTGACCTTAAAGATGCGGAGGAATTTCAGGAAGGCGAGGTGCTCGTTACCGACATAACCGACCCGGACTGGGAACCCATAATGAAAAAAGCTTCCGCCATAGTTACAAACAGAGGGGGCAGAACCGCTCATGCAGCCATAGTAGCAAGAGAGCTTGGAATACCTGCGGTAGTGGGAACAGGAAATGCAACAGAAGTTCTTGCAAACGGACAGGACGTTACCGTATCCTGTGCGGAGGGAGAAACGGGTTACGTTTACGAAGGGTCCCTAAACTTTGAAGTGGAGGAGGTTAACGTATCACAACTTCCCAGACCGAGAACTAAGATAATGATGAACGTAGGAAACCCCGAATCCGCTTTCAAGCATGCTTCGCTTCCCAACGATGGCGTTGGCCTTGCAAGGGAAGAGTTCATAATAGCTAACTACATAAAGATACATCCCCTCGCCCTTATACATTACGAAGACATAAAGGAGCTTTATGAAAGGCTTAATAGCCTAGGCCTTGCTGATGACAGAGGTTTTGTTACCTTCAGGGCTATATACGCTCACGCGAAAGGCCTTCTCAAGGAGCGTCTTGCAAAGGGTAAGGAAAAGAGAAACGTAAACCTTAGAAGGCTTATAGAAGATATAGACAGGCTTACCTTCGGTTACGACGATAAGAAGACCTACTACATAAAAAAACTATCTTACGGAATAGCCAAGATAGCGGGAGCTTTCTATCCAAACCCCGTGATAGTGAGATTTTCAGACTTCAAGTCTAACGAGTATGCGAACCTCATAGGAGGACAGCTGTTTGAGCCCGAGGAAGAGAACCCTATGATAGGCTGGAGGGGTGCTTCAAGGTACTACTCTCCCATATTCAAGGGAGCCTTCGGTATGGAGTGTCAGGCTATCCTCAGAGTCAGGAACAAGATGGGACTGACCAATACGAAGGTCATGATTCCTTTCTGCAGAACACCTGCGGAAGGAGAGAGGGTTCTGAAAGTTATGGAAGAGTTCGGGCTCAAGCGGGGTGAGAACGGTTTGGAGGTCTACGTAATGGCTGAACTGCCGAGCAACGTAGTCCTGGCGGATATGTATGCGGATATCTTCGATGGCTTTTCCATAGGTTCTAACGACCTTACTCAGCTCGCTCTGGGAATAGACAGGGACTCGGAGCTTGTGGCACACCTGTACGATGAGAGGAACGAGGCAGTCAAAAGGCTGATAGCACAGCTTATATCCACTGCAAAAGCAAAGGGTAAGAAAGTGGGAATATGCGGACAGGCTCCCTCAGACTTTCCAGACTTCGCCCAGTTCCTTGTAGAGCAGGGAATAGATAGCATTTCCCTTAACCCCGATTCTGTTTTTAAAACTATGCTGGCTGTTGCCGAAATGGAAAAAAGAATGGGGGTGGTAAATGAAGCCGGCACTTAAGATGCCCCCCTTGGGGAGGATATTTGGCAGAACAAAAAGGGGGTTGTCTGTGTACTTAACCGGTAAGCTCTTTCGTATGCTTGAGCTTGATGAATCCTATAAACCTACCTTCAAACCCGTAGAGATACTCTTCCAGCACGAAACTGAGGAGGAAAAGATAAAATCAATCAGCGGTGTAGTCGACAGATTAGGGCTACGAGGAAAAGATGTAGTTTCGTGCCTAACTGTAGATGAAGGTATTCTTAAGTTTCAAAAATTTCCTGCATCCATGCCCAAGAAGGACCTTATGGAGGCTATAAACTGGTATATAAAATCTGAGACTCAGCAGATAAGGGAAGAAACAGTTTACGACTACTTCTTCTTAAAAACGGAGCCCGATGAAAAGTACGTAAACGTTGTAATAACGATAGCCCGTAAGGGCTCTGTAGATAAACTCGTGGACACTCTGGTTGCCTGTGACCTCAAACCCAAGATAATAGACTACGAAATAGTGTCGATAATAAACTATGGTATACATCAGAAACTGCCGGTGCCCTTTTCCATTCTCTATATAGACTATACAGGAAGCATACTCACCTACTACTCCAAGTCTGCAATTTCTTACAACAAGATAGATTTTGATTACCTATCCTACAAGGATAGCAGAGACTCCGCCCTGCTGGATGCGTTTCTTATAGAGAGTAGAAACCTCCTGGTTATAAACGAAATATCCAACGTATACCTTGCGGGACCGATAATAGGAGATGAGGAAGGTTTGGAGAATATAATGAGTAACCTTCCGGTGTTGGGCATACTTGACATAGAAGGAATAAGGCCGGAGTTTTTTATACCATATACCTTGTCTGTAAGAGCGTTGGAGGGATAGTATGATAAGAATAAATCTCCTAAGGGGAGAGAGAAGAAAAAGAGGGTTCTACATCTCTGACTTTCGCAAGATTGCGCAATTTAACCTTAGAGATATCAATGTAGATAAGCTTATATTCATAATACCTGTTGCAGGGGCGGTTCTGGTTGTAGGGCAGATAGTATATCTGTTTAATATAAACAGCGAAGTTAATAGGCTTAGGGGTGTGGTAGCTAAGCTTACAGTGGAAAGGAACAATATCAGGGCAAAAGCTAATAAAATTGAGGCGGAAAGGAACCGCTTGCAGAAAGAAATAGATGCTTTAAGACGTGAGATAGAAAATATCGATATGAGTAAAGATATAATTATGGCGTTAAAAGATTACTATAGGCCTTTCACTGATTCTGTAGGTTATTTCTATAAACGATTGCCCTCAACCGCATGGTTAACCAGCTTTAGTCAGAGAATGGACTTTGAAAAAGTCAACCTAAACATATCATTTGGTTCGTACAGTGTTGAGGTTATAAAAAGTCTCTACTCGGAACTAAAAGATGAATTTCCTCACATACTAATTGGCCAGATAGAAAAGAAAGAAAGTTCAAAAGGTATATTCTATTATGTATCGTCCATGGAAATAGAAAAAACCTTGGAGGGCAGGTTAGAATAATGGAGAGTTTAAAAGAACAGTGGGCAAGTGCACCTCTTTGGCAAAGGATATTAGTTTTAGCTATACTGCCCATTGTAGTTGTAGGAATGATTTGGTTCTACGTAATAGAACCTAAAAAAACTGAGTTACAAGAGCTTATAAGTAAAGAGAAAAGTCTGAAACAAGAAATAAATAGATATAGGAGGCTTCTCAGCCCTAACTCTCTAAAAGCTCTTGAGAAAGAGCTAGAAAGGCTTAAGAAAGAAAGAGAAGTCAAGAAAAGGGAGCTGGAAGCTGTTGTTGGCAAAATTCCAAAGTATAACGAGGTAGATAAAGTTCTCGAGGCTATAAACACCATTGCTATAAGAAATGATATAATCATAACCAGCATATCGATTGGTACACCTAAGACCCTTAGATTTGAACTAATAGATAAGAACAAGATAAAAATTCTTAAAGAAAGCGGAGAAGGTAGCTCCAGTGATGCATCTGGCGTGCCTTTAGACATTCTGGGGGTAAAGCTTAAACTAAAGGGTAAAGCTATTGATGTTTACAGCTTCGTGCACGATATTGCAAGTGGTAATCTGCTGTCTTATCCTTCATCGTTGAGTATATCCTCTGATAATAGTGAAGGTTCCGTTGTAGCAGACTTTGTTATTAACGTAGTTTTGCAAAGGTGAGGTGTGTGCTATGGTTAGATTGAGCATTGTAGCCATACTGTGGACCGCTTTAGTAGCGCATTCCCAGGACCCTTTCCTTGGTAAGGAGAACGCGGTGGGTTATATAATTCTTGAAAAGAATGGTAAATCTGAAAAATACATAGTGGTTGAGACAGGCAACAGAGAAGTAAAATTAATTAGGACAGACTATGACCCCGGACAAATTCTGAAATCGGGAGGGAAAAAGAAATGAGGAAGCTCCTGTTAACACATACACTACTTATGTTTATAGCATTTTTGGTTAGTGCGCAGACCATAAGAGAGATGAAGTTTGAAGAAGTAAGCTTAGATGTAATAGTGAAGTCTATCGCAAAGCTGGCGGATAAGAACGTAATAATAGATCCCTCTGTAAAGGACCTACTTAGCACACAGACTAGCATCTTTATACAGAAACCTATGGATGTAAACAAGGCTTTTAATATAATACTGCGTGAGTATGGTTTGATAGCTATTCCTGTCAACGATGATATTTACAAGATTACCCGAGCGGGTGAGATAGAACTTAACATAAATGGTTTATCCGCGGAAGATATCGATAAACTTGTCAAAGTGCTCAAGGATAGAGTAAGTCCCTCCGCGGAGATAGTTATAGATAATTCGCTAAAGACTATGTATATAAG
>CAYSNS010000082.1:0-5725 GCA_964432395.1 uncultured Aquifex sp.
ACTCAGGAAGTTCTACAGGATAAGAAGCTGTCCTCCGAGATAGAGGGCATCCTTGAGAAGCTCCATGTCTTTGCAAGCTCCGCACAACCCCAGGAAGTCAACAGATTGATAGATGCCTTGGGCATGTTTACCAAAGCCCCCGCACCATGCAAAACGAAGATAATATCCATAGTTGAGGTGATGCTGGGCAAAGCACAGGCAAAGGGATAGGGCATGAAAATAGGTGAGATACTAAAAAGGGGAGTTTTCAGTGTGTCCTTTGAGTTCTTCCCACCCAAGACCTCCGAGGGAGAGAACAAGCTCTTTGAGACCATAGAAAATTTAAGGAAACTAAGACCTACCTTTGTATCCGTTACCTACGGTGCGGGAGGCTCCACAAGGGACAGAACCAGGAGGATAGTCAAAAGAATTCATGAGGAAACAGAGCTCACGGTTATGGCTCATCTGACCTGCATAGCCCACACAGAGCGGGAGCTTATTGAAATTCTGGAAGATTACAAGAACATGGGGATAGAGAACATCCTCGCCTTGAGGGGTGATGTTCCCCGCGACAGACCAGACTTCAGACCTCCCGAAGGAGGATGCAGGTATGCGGTAGACCTGGTGAGGCTAATAAGGAGGATTTTCTTGAACCATTTCTCTGTGGGAGTGGCCAGTTACCCGGAGGGTCATCCGGAATCTCCCAACATGGAGTGGGAGCTTAAGTTTTTCAAGCAAAAGGTTCTCGCGGGAGCGGATTTCTCTATAACCCAGATGTTCTTTGACAACTCATATTATTACAAGTTTTTGGATATGTGCGAGAAAAAAGGCATAGATATACCCATAATACCGGGGATTATGCCCATAACTAACTTTAAGCAAGTCAGGAAGTTTGCCAGCATGTGCGGAGCAACAATTCCCCAAAAGCTTATAGAAAAGATGGAGCCTGTGGAAGACAAGCCCGAGGAGGTTGCCAAGTTAGGGATTGAGTTTGCGGTCCGCCAGTGCGAGGAACTGCTCCATAACGGTGTCCCCGGACTGCACTTTTACACCCTCAATAAATCGACCGCTACACTGAAGATATACGAGGCTATACGGGAGCTTATCCCCGCGTCTAAGGACCTATATGCCTGATGAACGAGGGTATCTCCTCGCTCCTGAGCCATCCCGCATCTTCAAGTCTCTCGTCCACAAAGTCCCTGTCCTTGCCCAGTTTCTGTGCCAGATACTCCAAGAATCCCTGCCTGTTTCCCTTGAAGCGCTCTATCTCCTCCTCGCTTACCTCCGGAAAGCGGGAAACTATCCTCCTCTTTACCTCTTCCCAAACCGCTCTGTTGTCATAGAGGAGAAACTTCTTGTTCCTGACTCCCGTCTTTGTGACGAGCTCTTTGAGCTGTTGGACCATCTCCGGGTCGTAGGTAACTATGGCTTCCGCCATTACGGGGTCAAGGGTATAGTAAACTCCGAAGAGTTTGCCCAGGAGTCTCCTCTTCGTTCTTATAAATAAGTTGAGCTTTTCCTTTATCTCTTCGAGCCTTTCGTATATAAGCTCCCAGTAGTTGAGCATCTCAAGCTCAAGTCCTCCTAAATAACGTATGTGAGCTGTCAGCTCACTTATGCTGAACTTTTTATCCGCAGAGCTCTGAACCTTCACTCTGGAAGTTTCCTTATGCGAATCGCCGTAATCCACGGGAACGTCCGTATGCACGGGAGGTATTATGTGGTAGCTCTCCGACTCCCAGCCCGCCTTCCTGAGTATCTGCTCCGCTCCGTGTTCGTCAAGGTTGTAGCGTTCCATCAGGAGCTTTTTGAGCCCCTCCCTGTCTTTTTTGAAGTTATCAAGTTCATCCTGTGGTATGTTCACATCCACGTAAACCAGCCTGTCTTCTCCGTTCTCTCCTTTCAGGATTATGTTTTTCCTGCCATTTATGTTCCTCTTTATAAACTCCCAGTCCTCGTCGGTCATTATGGGCTCAGGGTGCCACTTAGAGTCCATCTCGCTCTCAAGTTCAAGGTAAGGGACCGTTTCATACCACGTGGCTTTTGTAAGCTTTTCCTCTATAAGCTCTTCGGGTTCTCCGAGCTTGCTGTGAACATACTCTACGAACTCTTTTCTTTTGAACTTGAATCTATCTATCTCGTCAAAGGTGAGCTCGGGGAAAAGAATCTTTAGCTTATACCTTATGTAGTCCCAGTTGCCGAACAGGTTCTGAGGTTCAAGTATCTCCTCAAAGTAGGGATGCTTTTTCATGAAGTCAAAGTAGTAGGATATATACTGCCTAACGCGTGGGTCTGTATTTATCAAGGCGTCCATGAACTTGGGGTCAAAGTGTCTTATCATGGAAAGGAGCCTTGCTATGTTTACCTTCTTTATGTTGTGCAGGTGGCAGAGCTCTATTGCGTAGTCTTTCGGAATTCTGTCGTTAATCTTGCAGTATTCGTTCATAACCTCCATCTCACGTTTTAGAAGCTCCCTCAAGAGAACGAGCTTTTCTATCTGTGAAAGCTTCTCTTTAAGAATCAGCGTTTCAAAAACTCCCATGTTACCACCTCCCTTATACCTTAATTAATTTAATCGCTTGCTTTCTTATACACTGACCAAACTCAGAGTCTTTTCAAGCACAGTCTGGGGGTCTATCTCCAGACACCTAAAGTCGCCGAACCTGCATCCACCCTTACCGTGTACGTCACATGGTTGGCACTCAAGACCTCTGAGTATAACTCTTCCCTCCTGGGGGAAAAGAGAAAAACCCAGGGTGGGGTGCGTTCCTCCGAATATCTGAACCGCAGGTGTCCTCACAGCCCTTGCACAGTGGAGAAGCCCCGAGTCGTTTCCTACAAAGACCTTTGCCAGCTTTATAACTCCCAGGACATCGGGTAGACTCAGCTTTGAACACAGGTTTATTCCCGGCTCTTTATCAACGAGCTCCCTGTCCTTTGCATCTCCCACCCAGACGACCTCAAAGCCTTCCGCTTTCAGGAGTCTTGCCAGCTCACCGTAATAGGGGTACCTCTTCTTAGGGTAACGAGCACCTGGGGCCAAGACTACGAAGTTTTCTGAAGGTAGAAGGTTCCTAAGTCTATTTAATCTCTCCTCCGATATTAGAACCTTAGGAAGAGGACTTGCATTGCGAGAAAGCTCACCTAAAGCCCGCAAGTAAGACAAGGTAACGTAGTAAGGCTTGCGGAACCTTCTGAATTTGGTCGCGAGCCTCCTTCTGAGGGATTCCTTTCTGTAGGTTTTCCACACTCCTCCGAGCCTTAGCCTCAAAAGTAGCGTCTTTACATTTCTATGAATATCTATAAAAAGTTCAAATCCCTCTCTCTTGAGCTGACTTATAGTTTCCTGAGATAGGACCTTGTCTTTCGTGGTGGCTATTACCGAAAGCCTCCCGTCGTCTTCAAACAGCTGGTGGTAAGGTTTGTAAGTAAGTAAGAAAGGTTTGTAGCCCGCCTCAATTAACGGGTCTATTAGAACCGAGCTAAGGACAACGTCACCCAGGGAAGAGAGTCTGATTATGAGAGCCTTCTTCATCAGCCACCGCTTACTGGAGGTATGACCGCCACCGTTTCATCACCTTTAAGGGTGAAATCATCGGTTACGTACTCTTCGTTCACCGCAAACTTTACCCGTTGGAGAATTTCTCCCACGTGGGGGTGCCTCTTACTAAGAAGCTCTCTTAGCTGGGCCACACTACCGCTGAACTCTATCTCTTCTTCGGGCCCTATCCTTTCCCTAAGTATGGAAAAGTATAAAACTCTAATCACTGGAACTACCCTACCTTTTCCATAACGCCCCTTATTCTGCGGACTATTTTATCTTTCGGGAGTGTGGATATGAGGATGTCAATTCCTATACCTTCCAAGCTTCCGGTAAGGGCAATCCTGAGTGTGTGCCATACTTCCTTAGCCTTAACTCCCAGCTCCTTCTGAATCTCCTTAGCGAGTTTCTTTACGCCTTCTGGTGTGTCTGGCTTTCTATCTTCAATCTTTTGTAGAAACAGGTTCATAACCTCGTAGCTCCTCATATCCTCCAGCTTGGTCATAAGCTCCTGCGGTATATCTACTTGGTCTACGAAGAAGGGTTTTAACCTTTCTACCATCTCGGACAAGGTATCGTAGGCGTCCCTTGTTCTCTCGAGCACCCGCTTTACATAGTCCTCGTCACTTACGTCATACCCCGCTCTTTTCAAGAAGGGAAGCGCGCTCTGGTAGAGCCTATCTAAGGTCACAACCTCTCTTATGTAAACCCCGTTCATCCACCTGAGCTTTTCCCTGTTAAAGACCGCAGGAGCGGAGTTCACGTCCTTGAGGTCAAAGAGGCTTATGAGTTCTTGTTTTGAAAATATTTCCCTCTCAGTATCGGGCGGAGACCAGCCCAGCAAACACAGGTAATTGAACAACGCTTCGGGAAGGTAGCCCTCTTCCCTGTAATTCATAACAGAAACCGCTCCGTGTCTTTTTGAAAGCTTGCTCCTGTCCTCGCCCAGTATTACGGGAAGATGTGCAAAATCTGGGACCTTAAAACCCAGAGCTTCGTATATGAGTATCTGTTTGGGTGTGTTTGGTATGTGGTCCTCGCCCCTCACAACGTGCGTTATACCCATCAGAGCATCGTCAACTACCACCACGAAGTTGTATGTCGGTGTCCCATCACTTCTGACTATGACAAAGTCTCCGAAGTCATCTACGTTTATAGATATAGGTCCCTTAACAAGGTCGTTAAAGACTACGTTCCTACCGTCGGGAACTCTGAACCTTATAGTAAAAGGCTTCCCTTCCTTCTGTAGCTGGAGTGCCCGCTCCCGAGAAAGGTTTCTGCACTTGCCCGAGTATCTGTAGGCAACTCCTCTCTTTTGGGCCTCCTGTCTTTCCTTTTCCAGCTCCTCGGGACTGCAGAAGCACGGGTAAGCGTGGCCCTTTTCCAACAGCTTTTGAACGTAATCCTTGTATAGGTCAAACCTTTCCGACTGTCTGTAGAACTCGTCCCACTCTATGCCGAGCCACTCAAGGTCCTTCAGGAGCATCTCCTCATACTCTTTTCTTGAGCGTTCCCTGTCTGTATCCTCAATTCTCAGGACGAATCCACCTCCGTTATGTCTCGCAAACAGGTAGCTGAATATGGCGGTTCTCGCATTCCCCAGGTGCAGAAACCCAGTAGGACTCGGTGCAAACCTCGTTTTCACCATAGCAAATAAATTCTACCCCTTAAGATATAATTAAACAGACTCAAAAAAGGAGGTCAGGAGCATGAAGCTCACCTTCAGCGTGATAAAGGCGGATATAGGAGGGTATGTAGGACACTCGGATACGCACCCGGAAGTTGTTCAAGAGGTAAGACAAACCGTTGAGGAAGAAGTCAAAAAGGGGAACCTGATTGACATGGACATACTTACCTGTGGTGACGATATAGCCATAGTTATGACGCACACCCACGGTGTTGACAGCGAGATAGTCCACGGTATAGCCTGGAGAGCTTTCGAAAAGGGAACAGAGGTCGCTAAAAAGCTTAAGCTCTACGGAGCGGGGCAGGACCTACTGACCGATGCCTTCAGCGGAAACATAAAGGGACTTGGCCCGGGTGTTGCGGAGATGGAGTTTGAGGAAAGACCTTCCGAGCCGGTAGTGGTTTTCTTTGCGGACAAGACCTCTCCCAGTGCATGGAACCTGCCTCTTTACGAGATGTTTGCGGACCCCATGAACACTGCGGGGCTGGTCATAGACCCCAAGATGCATGATGGCTATA
>CAYSNS010000083.1:0-5720 GCA_964432395.1 uncultured Aquifex sp.
GCTAAAAGCACCTTCCCCATCACTGAGACTGAATCTGAGAAGGTAACTGATTTACAACGTTGCTTATGTTCTGCTGAATTTGAGGTGCTACGTTTTTACCCACCTCCTCTTCTATCCACTCGGAAAAGTCTATCCTTGAAAAGTCAAGCTTCTGGAATTCTTGAGCCGTAAAACCCCGGCAGTTGGGAGATTCGGGAGTTCCCCATCCTATTCCCAGTTGAGGGCGTCCCTGCTCATGAATTATTCTCGCCAGAGGTGATGAGAAGCAACAGTAAGTTTTCTTCCTCTGAACACACGTACCGAGCCACTTTTCCGCACAGTAACTTCCTACGTAATGGCAGTTGCCGTCCAGCTTGCCCCAACTTCTTAAAGAAGCAAGTTGCTTTTCCGTTTCATTACAGCTTCCCAACCCGAACCAAGTCTTGGTCTTTTTACAGCAATTGGAAAATCCCGTTTGTGTTCCGGGAGGCCTGCACCTCATATCCCTTCCATTAAAGATGTAAACGGTACCGTCACATCCATTCTCATCCACGGTTCCGTCCGCAGGTATATCGTTTGCTCCCTGCTGGGTGTCGGTGTTGGTAGGAGGAATTGTAGAAGCATCATAACAGTCATAGGGAGAACAGTAGTACCTGTTATCCGCATCCTGATAACAAGTTCTCCCGGCGTAGGGACATGTCCAATTGGACACGGACGCTACACACAGATTATCCGGGGGCGAGTATGTACCACCCGGCGGGCAGGAATAGTTAATCTGAGACGACTCGCACTTTCCACTTGAGGGATTATAAACGTAGCCCGTCGGACAAGAATAATATGGGTCAGCCTCACACACGTTCCGTGAAGGATTATAGGTGTATCCCTGAGGGCAGGAAGGCCCGCATACGTATTCAACCCAGTTGCCGCATACCCACGTACCGGCAAAGTAGTAAAGCTTGCACGCTCTTATAAGGTACTTCCCGCCGGAATAGGTTGTTTCTATCCGATACCCCCTTGCCTCAGAAATTCCTCCTGTTTGGCGACATAAAGGTGCCCAGTTGCCGTATACCCAAGAGTTAGAATAGCTGCTGTAAAACCCAAGCCTTATACCGGAATTCCTAATCTCTATTCTGTATAAAAGCCGAATACCGGAACTTGTATACGAAAACTCCCCACTTCCCCCCGAGGATATAGAAACCCACGGCGAGTAAAAAGGTCCTATAACTCCCCCGCAAACGGGCCTCCCGAATATCCGTATACTCTTTCTGTCCGAAGACACTTCAAGTCCACCGTAATAATCCGGATTAGCATACTCATGGAATATTGACCTGTAAGCATCTCCCCCGCCCTGAACACCGCACCCTACAATCAGTAGAAGTAGAACGACGCTAAATAGGCTGAGCTTCACACTTGCCCGTTTGAGCATTGTAGCTTCCTCCCTGTGGACAGTTAATTGTGGGGTCAACAACACAAACGCCTCCCGAAAGAGAACCGCCGCCCGAACACGTTATGACAGGAGACGCTTCGCACCTTTGATGGACATCTACGTAAACGTAACCTATCGGACAGGAAGGATCGCAGGTAGCTTTTTGTATGGGACAGAGACTTGTGTTCGGTGAACATCTCTGTATGTCATTCCCGTCCGTACACAGAAAGCACGGCGTTTCTCCGTTACAATACAGATTTACCATGTCCGTAGTGGTGGTCTGATCGTTCTGAGATAGTCCGTTCACACAGTCAAGCTGTTTTCTCCACATCACCAGCGCCCTGTATCTGGGTTTGTAGTCCCCTCCTCTGCTCGCATGAAGCCCGTCGTCCCTCCACTTTCCGTCGGTCCCCGTAAAAGCCCAGTGTTCTCCGGGAGGGTTTACAACACCTATATCACCCGTCAGCACGGCATTATCGGGTTCCCCGCTTGCCCAATTCGTATAGCTCACCTGAGTTCCGTCCCACCACACAAACCTGCCGGGATTAATAGAGTTATAGGAGCTTGACAGGTTCGGGTCATGCATGCCTATCCATAAAGATGAATTGACGAATTGTGCAAGTTGCCTTCCCGCTTCGTTATCGCTTGCATCCTCTATAACAAGAAGGTTCGTGAACTGATCCCAGAAATCCGCATTCTTCGTGACTGCTATTGTTTTATTCGTTTGAGGATTATAGATAAAAAACTCATAGTCTGTAGTATCACAGCTAAGTCCCTGCGGATTGTCTAAGAGTGTCTCACACGTATTCGTACATACAGCATCACATAAAGACTGAGAAGAATAGTAAAAGCCCGTATCCGCACAGTAGAAAGCAGAAAAACCTGCCGATATGCTGAAAAGAATCCCCGCCACAAGCCTCTTCACCTTTAACCTCCTCATGGGCTTACCGAAGAACAAATAATGTCCTTGCTCGCATCCACTACACCCTGAAGAACCGTTATGGAGGTTGTAAATCCTGTACTGTCAAGCCCCTGATCACACCTGCAAGCTTCCACCACCGTTTCCGTGCTTTCGTGAGGGCATACCCAGCTCCCGCCCGCATCCCTCTGACAGCTCCTTACCTCAAGAACGGGACCCTGAGAACCCCCGGGCGTCTGGGACCTGTTAGTCCTGTCCGCAAATACGGAAGTGTCCGTTTGTGTTGTTCTTACCGTACACATAGCTACGGGACAGCTGTCAGGAGTTCCGAGGTTTGCAGTGTAATTGTTCGTGGGCGTGCAAACACCGTTGCTACAGCTGTAGTCTGCCACATTGAACTCTCCCGTACTGCTGTCGTACCCCGTGCCGGGGTCCTGTAGTACGGCGGAAGGCCTCGTCAGGTCTATATCTATGCTTTCGGGAGGACACTCATACTCACGTTTGATCCAGAACCACATCTCACTTCCCGTATAAGTCTGACCGTATATATCGGGATTTCCCCTTACCTCTATCCTGTCTCCGTAAGCACATACAAAATAGCTTCCTATTTGAGTATTTGTTTGATAACACATCGGCTGAGGCGTTATGCCCGTCCTTACACCTTCTCTCACTGTCTGTATGCAGTTCTCACCCCTGTTGTCACATATCCACTCGTTCTTTATCACACACCTGTCATCCGTAGGACATGTATTAGTCTGAGAAAGGCTGATTACGTCTCCTTTGTAGACTTGAGACTTGAGAATCCTGATGTATCCCCATCTCGGCGGATATTCGTGGTTCTTGCCCCATCCGTGGGCAGTCTGAATGCCTCCGAGCGTGTGGGTTTCTCCTTCTTCGCTTGCCGTTCCGAGAACCTTAAACCACGTTCTTGTTCCGCACGTTCCCCCGTTCCACCCGGGTTTTGCTCCTTCAGGCTGTCCATCCGCAAAGTAAACAACATCCCACCATCCGCCTCTGTCTCCGCCGAGAGCGGAAATCTCAAAAGCAACCGCCCACTTCTGAGCCAGGTGAAGGGTCAGCGTTTTTTCTTTCGGTTTTATACACAAAAGTTCATAAACATCTATACAGTCAGTCCAGCAACCAAAGTCATCACAGGTTTGCGAGCAATCACTCCTGAGATAGTTGCCGACCTTAAACCACGGATAATGGTTCATATTCCATAACCACTGTCCTCCGAATCCCCAGAAGTTTTCGTAAAAGTTACACAGATCGGTAGTACATGAGTAAGAGTAAGGGTCGCAAGTATCATAATACCAATCACATGAGCTGTACGTTGCTTCCCCGCAAACAACCCACTGTCCGCCCGTCTCTTGCAGGAAAGCATCACAATCCCTGCACTCTCTGTTTCCGCAGTGACTTCCACCTCTGTCCTTGTAAGTACCGTAGTCACACCAGACTTCTCCATTTTCGTCTATCCATGTGTTTGCACAGTCCTCATACATATCGGTCGTATAGACCGCCACATCCTTCCTTATGTCGCAGGAGACACGGGAAGGATAGCTTATAGACCTACCCTGATACTGAGCCTGAGAAGCCCTATTTACAAGATAGTAGGGAGAATCGGTTGAGTTTTGGACCTCGGGATGGGTTGCTACATAACTCAGCCCGTCGGGAGGTGTCTGGGTGTTGTAAACGTCCGTCGGAGAAGCTTCTCCGTAAATGGTGGAACCTCCGTAAGAACACCCCTGAGCAGATTGAACGTACAGGTTTTGCGTCATAGTGCTTACATCAAAGTTCGCCTTTGATACACCGAGATCATTTCTTGCCTTCATTACCGCCTGAGCTACGCCCCCGCTCACATAGTCCACTATCTCCTGAGCGAGAGTGTTCACCCCGCAGGAAGAGTTAGAACAGAAACAACCTCCCAGCAGAGAAGTGTCATCGGTAGGAACAAGAGACACATAACCCGAATTTCCCGCATCCCACACGTAATACTGACAGTTCGTCCATGTCCCTCCGTTATCACAGGACACTATTCCCGAATAACAAACCCCCGATACCCTCACTCCCGCACTGTCGGTGTCATAGACGTATTCATAACTTCCGTCCCTGTCAAGGTCTTCCCTGATGAGAAGCCTGTAGTCGTTCCCCGAAAGGGGAAGGAAGGTTATCTTTATCCCTTCCCTTCTGGAAGGACACTGAACCCTCACATCAAAGCTTTCGGTCCCCGCTACGTTAGTCATAGGCCTGTCAGTTTTCAGGGGAATATCCGCATTCTGCTTTATCCCTTCCTTCGTCCCGAACTTGCTCTTAACTTTATTGAATACATCCCCCGCTCCGTAATCCTGCTGAGCAAAAACCGAACCCGCCAGTAAGCCTAAAACCAGAACACTTCTAAAACGCACAGCAATCCCTCTTTCTGTAAACTGCATTCACATAAACGTGATGATTTACTAAAGGGGCTTCCTTGCCCGAACCCCATTGAATCATCTCACTCCTGCCTATCGGAACCCTTACGGGATTGGGAACGGGATGAAGGGGAAGAAGTGAATACTGAGACTTCCTCATTATGGGCATCGGATACATACCGCAAAGACCCGCTTCCCCTACGCTTCCCCACAACATCATTTGCCTGTGGAGTTTGGCTATCAGCCTCGCACTTATCCCCATCTGAGCGGTCAGGTTGCTACCCTGAGAAAAAGACTTGGTGAAGGGATAGAGACTTCCCCAGGAACCGAGACACCACCAGAGGAAATCAAGAGGAAAGCCGAGATTGGCCGCCGCAGAGTCAGCCATGCAGGACATCTGGGCTATGGGATTGGAAACGAGTATCGCTTCCGGGTTGAGGATAGATGCCCATACGTCGTTCTGCCAAAGAGGATCTACTTCCGCAATATAGGACAGGTCCACGCCCCCTTTTTCAAGACAAACAAAGTCAAGGAAGAGCTCAAGAACGGAAAACAGGGGGAACTTTATCCAGTGAACCTGATAGGTGTGGTGATTTGCGGAGTCGTCGGGTCCTTCATCCTGACCGCCGAAACCCGTTTGCCCCTGAGTAGAAGGAAGTGGCAGCGGCGTTCCGAGACTCGGGAAACAAGAGGGTATCTTGCTTACCTCAACCAGAGCTATCGGTTCCCATATGCTCACCTTTATGCCGAGACGCGGAAACGGGTCGGTACAGAGGCAAACGTGACTGCTCCCCACAGAGCTTATGTCCTCAAGCCCCGAGAAGGAGACCACGGGCACGTTGCCTATCCTTATCGGGAATATGTTGTATATGGTCGCTATGGCGGTCGTCCATATCTTTATCGCAGTAGCGGACGTCCCCTCTCCCGTAGCAACGCACATGGCAGTAGAGGGAGACGCCACCGCCCGAGTGGAGGAAAGAAGCACAGA
>CAYSNS010000084.1:0-5702 GCA_964432395.1 uncultured Aquifex sp.
TTAGGTTTTTCCAGCTCGCTCTGCTACCTTTGAGAACTGCGTTCGCTACCTCCAGTATGTAGCCTCCGGAGCGGTAGTTAGTCTCAAGTTTGATTACGTCCGGATTAAAATCCTCTATAAAGCGCAGTATGTTCCGGGGTTTTGCGAATCTCCACTCGTATATGCACTGATTCGGGTCTCCTACCACGCAGATATCTTTACCCGCCAGAAGTTTAAGAATCTCATACTGGACGGTGTTCGTATCCTGATACTCGTCCACGAGTATGAAGCCAAACCTCTTTCTCCACTTTTCTCTGACAGAGTCCTGTTCCTTCAGTAGGTTGTATAGCTCAAACATAAGGTCCGAGAAATCAAATAGGTTATTCTCTCTAAGAGCCTGCTGATAGGCTTCAAACAGCTCCCTCAGTGCCTCGGACTTTATATACCCAAGGTCCTCCTTAACCCTCGATATGGCTCTCTTGACCTTGTCGTAATCTTCCCTGGGTATGTCCATGTCCCTCATGAGTTCCGTAAGAAGGCTCTTGGTCTCACTCTCCCCTGCTATGGAGAAGCTGTAGCCTTCCGCCTTGAGAATCCTGTAGGCTACGGAGTGGAAGGTTCCTACCCACGGAAGTTCCCTGCCTGTTACCTTAAAGACCCTTTCCTTTATCTCCTTGGAGGCTTTGTTGGTAAAGGTTATGCACAGAATCCTGTCTTCGGGTAAAAGGTTCTGGAGTATGAACTCCACCTTGTGGGCTATGGTTTTTGTCTTTCCCGAGCCCGCGCCCGCCACAACGAGCAGGGGTTTCCCGTGATGTCTGACTACCTGAGCCTGCCTTTCGTTGAGCATCAGCTCTTAGTCTTCTTCCACGCTTACTATGTTAACCGATAGGCTATCTCCATAGTCTTCCTTCAGGGCACTCTCTATCCTGAGCTCTTCCTCAAGGAGCGCTTCCAGCGAGGGGTAGTCCTTGTATAGCTCAACCTCTACCTGATAAACTTCCTCCTTGAAGTCAGCGCTGACGTATACCTCCCGCAAAGGCAGGTTCATGTCAAAGCAAACTCCTTTGACCCTTTCCTTTATCTCCTGTATGTCAAGCTCTCCGAACTGCGAGCACATCTTTGCACCTCCTAAAACTTATTGATTATGGGCACCCGCCAGTCCTTGCCGAATGCTCTGGGAGTTATCTTAACCCCCGGCGGGGACTGTTTCCTTTTATACTCCGCCTTTCTTATCATATTCACTACTCTTACAACGGTAGCTTTGTCATAACCCTCTTCAATAATCCTTTCAGGGGGGAGGTTACCCTCCACGTAGAGCTTCAGGATTCCATCAAGAACATCGTAGGGCGGGAGTGTATCCTGGTCTTTCTGACCGGGTTTGAGCTCCGCGGAGGGAGGTTTTTCAAATACTCTGTGCGGTATGACCTCTCCAAGGGAGTTTCTGTAGCGAGCAAGCTTGTAAACTGTGGTCTTATATACGTCTTTGAGAGGTGCAAAGCCTCCCGCCATGTCCCCATATATGGTAGTGTAGCCAGTCGCTACTTCGCTCTTGTTTGAGGTAGAAAGCACCATATACCTCAGCTTGTTGGACAGGTAGAAAAGGATATTTGCCCTTATCCTTGCCTGTATGTTCTCATCCGCTATATCGAACTTAACCTCTCCGAGCACGGGCGTAAGCTCGTTATGGTAAGAAACGTAGACCTCGTCTATGGGAACTGTGTGGAACTCTATTCCCAGATTCTCCGCCAGCTCCTTGGCGTCCTCAAAGCTTTCTCGCGACGAGAACCTGGAGGGCATGAAGATTCCGAGAACATTCTCCTTGCCAAGTGCATCAACCGCTATGCAGGCTGTTAGCGAAGAATCTATACCTCCCGATAGTCCCACAATAGCTTTTGAGAAACCGCTTTTGTGAACGTAGTCCCTCGTGCCGAGAACTATGGCTTTGTATATCTCTGCTTCTCCTTCGGGACTTGGCTCAAGTCGTGGCTCTACCTGTGGCTTGGAAGGTAAGTTCACTTCCGCAGAGGGTGGAACCGGTTCTACCTCCCTGCTGGCGTTTCGCCAACGCAGGTCCAAAAGCCTCCTCCTTCTGACTTCCTCCACATCAAGGCTTACGGTAAGTAAGTCTTCCTCAAAGGCTTTGGCCCTTGCCACGATTCTACCCAGGGGGTCTATAACCATGGACCTTCCGTCAAATACAAGCTCTTCGTGTCCTCCCACCAGGTTAGCGTAAACGACGAAGCACAGGTTGTCCTGTGCCCTTGCCCTTACAAAGCCTTCCCTGAACTCCTGCTTCCCTATGTGGTAAGGGGATGCGTTTATGTTAACTATTACCTCAGCACCCGACAGAGCGGTGAATCTCTCAAGGTGGTCGGGATACCATATATCCTCACATATGGAAAAGCCGATTTTGGAACCATTTACATCCAGTATTAAAGGCCTGTCTCCCTCCCGAAAGTATCTGACCTCGTCAAATACGCTGTAGTTGGGAAGCCTTCCCTTACTGTAGGTTCCTATCACCTTTCCTCTGTAGAGCACCGCCAACGAGTTGTAAAGGTCCCCCTGGTAGAGGGGTGTTCCCACTACTACCAGCGTCTCAAGGTCTTTAGTTCTATCCGCCAGCTCCTGTAAGGTTTCTTCGCACGCGGTAAGAAAGTCCTGCCTAAGAAGAAGGTCTTCGGGAAAGTAACCGCTGAGAGCAAGCTCGGGAAAGATAACCATGTGACTTATTGTGTGGACATCCTCCAGCACGGAGAGCATCTTCTCCAGATTGCCCCGTAGGTCTCCCACAATGGGATTAATCTGTGCTATGGAAACGTTCAGCATGAATTTAGTATAAGGGAGTTTCTATCTACCTATCCAGCGGGCAAGCTTGTCTCCGAAACCCTCTTCCCTGCTGATGCCTTTTTCGTTCAGCTCCTTGGCCAGCTTTTCTATGAGCTTCTTTGTCTTCCCGCTCACGTTTTTGGGAACCTCTATGCGAAAGGTCACTATAAGGTTCCCTCTCCTTCCCCCTGTGGGAAATCCCTTACCCGGTATCGTTTTTGTAGAACCGCACTCGGTGCCCGGCTGGACAAATATTTCCATCTCCTCTCCCTCAAGGGTCGGAACCTTCGTCACTCCTCCGAGGACCGCAAGGGGATAGCTTATGAGCTTCTCCGTAAGGAGGTCATTTCCTACTTTCCTGAAAACAGGATGTTCCTTAAAAAAGACCCTCAGATACAGGTCTCCGGGTTTGCCTCCGTTCACGCCGAAGTGACCCTTTTCCGGAACCTTAAGGACCTCACCCTCTTCAGTCTCGGGGGGGACGTTGACCTTTATCTTGGCCAGAGTGGTTACCCTTCCTCTCCCAAAACACGTAGGGCACGGGTTCTTCACTATAAAGCCCTTTCCCCTACACACGGAGCAGGGTCTGGGAAAGCTAAAGATTCCGCTCACCCTTCTGCCCTTTCCCTCACAGGCGTGGCACACTACCGTTTCCGCCTTTCCTCTAACACCCTTTCCCTCACAGTCGGGACAGTCTATCCAGCGCTCGTACTCTATCTCCTTCTCCGCTCCGAAGGCAGCCTCTTCAAGACTTAGACTGAGTTTGAGCCTTATGTCCTGTCCTCTTTTCGGCCTCCTTGCCTTTTCTCTTTCCCCCTTTATTATGCTCTCTATAAACTCCTGTATGTATTCCATAAAGTCCCTGAACTTGTTCTCGTCACCGCTTCTCAGTATGCGGTCGTATTCCTCCCTCTTCTCGTCGTCTGACAGGACGTGGTAGGCCTCGTTTATCTCCTTGAACTTTTCTTCCGCCTGGGGGTCGGGGTTTCTGTCGGGGTGGTATAAACGCGCAAGCCTGCGGTAAGCCTTCTTTATCTCGTCCTTAGAAGCCTTTTTATCAACTCCGAGTATCTGATAGTAGTCCTTTATGCCTGACTTCATCCGTTAATTATAATCCTGTGCATGGCTCTGTGCAGTATAAGGGGGTCATAAACCCCCAACTCCCTGAACAGATAACCGTCACCGCCCGTTAGAAATATAGGTAGCTTCCTGCGGTATATCTCTGTCCACCGCTTTGCGGTCTCTTTTACAAAGGTAAGACTCTCAAGATATACACCTCCCAACACACACTCACTTGTTGCTCTACCCACTGCGATGCTTAAAGCTTCGGGTGTCAGAGAAGGAATCCCCTCCGCCTTTGAAGAAAGACAGGATAGTTTCGAAGACAGACCTGCGGTTATAAATCCTCCCCTGAAGACACCATCTAAAAGCAGGTCTACCACCAGGGCTGTTCCTGCACTTACAAGAACTGCGTCTTTTGAGTAAAACTCTCTTACCCCGTAGGCAAATAGGAGCCTGTCGGTTCCGAGAGTCTGAGGAGTTTTGTAGTCGGACTCTAAGGGTATGTCCTCTCTGGAGATAAAGACTACCTTACGGTGCATACGAGCCTCAAGCTCTCGGTTTAGAGAGCTTTTTACCGACAGAACGACAGCCAAATCGAACTCGGGTAGAGAAGAAAATCCCGAACTGTGGTCAAATCTTCCTATGTAGCGGGGTGTATCCTCTTCAAAGAGGCACAGGTCAACGGTAGTGTTACCCACATCAACCGTAAGAACCCTCATCCAAGCGTCCAATTATATAACGGTATAGGAAGAAGCCCATCACTGGAAATACGAGCATCAGGGTTGCGGAGAGGCGAAAGTTGTCGCCGGTGATAAAGAGAAGAAGGCTCCACACTACCAGACCAGTAGTGGATGCTACCCTCTCGGTAAGGGACAGAAAGGATAATCTCACCGAAGCCTCCGAGTGGGGAAACTTCTTCAGGACAAGGACCCTGGAGGTGGTCCATACGTGCGACAGGGACAGACCGCCGAGAAATCCCCACAGAATTATCAGATTCTTAGGAGCAAAGTATAGGGTTGACAGGAACAGCGTCCATAGGATAAAGCCAAGAGGAAACACTTTCTCAACACCGAGTATGTCCGTGAGCTTGCCCCAAAGTATACCTCCCGCTATACCACCCACCGCGGACATGCCTATGACTTTGTAAATCTCGTAATTCTCCATAGAAAAGACTTCTCTAAGATAAACTCCCATCATGGCAATCAGAGTGTTGGCAACCTCGGTCACCGTGAGTATTGACACTATCAGAAGCAGAAACCTTTTGTCCCTTAGAACTCTCATGAGAGAAACCCTTCCCCTATGAGCGGGGTTTTCCAAACTCACCGCGGAGGGAAGAAGAAGCGCGAGAAATAGAATGCCCACTACAATGTAGGCCCACTCACCTTTAAGATACTTGGCCAAGAATATAAGGGCCAGTGCGGAACCTACGTATCCGAAAGCCACCCCCAAACCCGAGGTAAAGCCCTTGCTCTCAAAGTTCAGCAGTAGGGAGTTGTAAAAAACAAAGGCCTGTTGGTGTAGAATTGCCATGCTCAGGAACAGAGTCAGTGCCAGATAGGGATAGGGCATGGAGGGTGCTAAGGCTATGCAAGACAGGCCCACGAGCGTTCCGAACAGCACAAAGAGATGTTTTCTTACAGCTCTCCTGTCCGCCAGCTTCCCCAAATAAAGCGCCAGGCCAAAAGATAGAAGAAAAGAAAGGCCGTACAGAAAGCTGTAGAGCTTAGTATCTATATGCTGGGTTATGTATAGGGGAAAAAGCGTAGAGAACACCAGAGCTCCCAGTATGGTTTCTCCGGTGTCGAAAAGAGCAAAGGAGAGCTTCTTTATCA
>CAYSNS010000085.1:0-5689 GCA_964432395.1 uncultured Aquifex sp.
CTCTCCTACCTCGGTAAGCCCCTGGTCCCATATGCCGGCATCCTTCATGTATCTGATAAAGGCTTCCTTCTGACGCGGTCCGAGGGTGCACTCCTCAAGCCACCCATCACCACCCCTCATAAAACCCTCAAACCATTCCTCTCTGAGTCCAAAAGTTTGGTATCTATTAAACCCCATAGCTGTTAAGAGCCTGACTCAGAACTTCCTTAGGGTTAAACTCTTTATAGAGGTGGATGTTGTCAAGGTCCGCAATGAGGTCCGCTCCCAGAATGCCCCTGTCTTTGAGACTTCTCAGGCTCTTTTCAAGGGTGTTCTGAGATATGCCGAACCACGCTCGCGGTCCGCTCTCTCTGTCTGACATCACTTGTCTTACGGTGGTTCCGCTTATTCCCTTTATCTGTCCCATCCTGTAGAGAGTGTAGGCAATCGCGAATATGTCTATATCATCGGTTCCTTTCTTGAGCAAAAGAACCTCTTTTCTGTCAGCCTTGAGCACCTCACCGAACCACCTGCCCAGAGGAGAGGTCATGAAGGTGTTTGTGACAGAGTTTATCGCATTCTTTGCGGTTCTTTCCTTTACCCCTTCCGCGGATAGCCTTTCTACAAGTTCCTTCTTGGAGAGCCTCTCCCCCCATGAGAAGGTCCGAACATACCACCTGAAGAGGTCAGAGTTTATACAGAGGTTCACCCAAACCACCTGCCACACCAGTTCGGGCTTGAACCTGTAGAGCTGAGACAGGGTTTCACCCAAGGGTGTAATCCGCTTTTTTTCGTCTATAATCTCTGCTTCTTTTAAATAACGATACATAGCATTTTTTTGCTTTGGTCCGAGTGTGTTCTCAATGAACCAGCTTTCTCCATTTATAAGAAAACCATCCAACCACTGTTCCCTTAATCCAAAGGTTGAGTATCTATCCACACTTAACTTCACTTCCTTCTTTCTCTTAACACCTATAGGCATATGTAATGATTTTGCCACATAGCACCCCGTCTCGATAAATTCTAAACAGTTCCCGCAGTGGACGCAAGAGAGGGAGTTGACAACCACCTTAGGGTATGTTTTTACAGCTCCGTAGGGACACTCCACCTCACACCCGGTGCAGTGAAGACAGTAGGCACTTTTATGAACCGCGTTCAGGACCCTTCTATAGAGCACAGGGTCTGCGCTTGCTCCCCGAAAATTTACAAACGTCTTGCCATCCTTCTCTTTTATCTCAAAGCTGACCAGATAAGAGTCTGCCCTCAGCTCTCCTCGAGTTGTGTTTGCAGAGTTTTCTATCAGGCTGACTCTACCCACAGTTTTGAGCCACTCTGTCACACTTTCCTTCCGTCCCTTTATATATACCGACAGATTGCCGTTGCTTTGCACAACCTCAAGGTCCACATCTATGTCAACGCCGAGCCCTCCGGCTCTTGCCTTCCATGCTCCGGAGGATATGTATTCCCTGACCTCATCACCCTCCGCCCCCATAGACCTTGCGTAGCCTTCCAGTATCCTGATAAATTTATCAGCTCTTTCGGGAAATCTCTTGTAGATTATGAACTCCGACCAGCTACTTGCAAAAGGACATATACTGCACCCCACACGTCTGAGCCCTACCCTGTAAGCAGGATTTATCCTCAAACCCCTGTAGAAGTGATACAGAAACACCTCAAAGGTGTTCCATCTGAATATAGGTCTTATGTTTATCTCCCTGAAGGTCTTCTCTCTGGGAGAGGTTCTCTCAAAACATCCCCGTCTGTGGCTCTCGTCCGCTCTTGTTCCTTCGTAGGTCAGGATGGTTTTATAGATTGTCCCCGCGCCTATTCTTTCAAAGAACTTGAGCTGGGGAGCTATCTTATAAACACTACAGCACCATCTCTGCAATCTGCTCGGCGGTCCGAACTTTTCCCACAGCTCCGCCGTATCAAAGACGCTTCCCACCCTGTGAATCCTGAAGCTCGGAAACTTCTGCCTGTAGTATTTCTCCGTCCATTCCACCATGTCGTAAGTCGGGGAAAGTTCCATCTTCGTATCGGTAAAGACCGTGTAGAAGCTGTCAGGAGGCAGAATACTTATGACGATGTCAAGAACGACCTGAGAGTCCTTTCCACCGCTGTAAGAAACCATAACCGCATCGGTATCTTTACTTCTGAAAAGCCTGTCGTATGCGGACTTCGCATAATCACAGGCTTCCGCAACGAGGTTTCTGAAAAGCTTTTTATTTACTTCAATGAGCCTGCGAAGGTTAACTGGTTCAAGCTCCTTTATGTCTCCGTTCACGTAAACTATCCTGCTCTCCTTGAAGAGAGCTCCCTTACGAACCTTCGCTATCAGCTTTCCATTATGCCAGTATTCAACTACGCTTCCCGAATCCCTCGCCCAGGCTATGGGCTCTTCCACCCTCGGGTAGCTGAAGTATTTGGATAACCCTACAAGGTCAAGCTCCTCATAAAATACGGGAATAAAATCACCCTCGTCCTTTGTAGCGGACAAAACGATTAGGTTCCCAACCTCCCATCCCAAGCCAAACATAGCGATATTTTACTCGCTCTCCAAATCCTTTATGAGCTCTTCCTTCACCTCGGGAGGTATCTCGGTCATGGCTTTATAGTTTTCGTGGTTTATCTCAATCCTAACAGGCTCTTTTTTAAAGGCTTCCACCTGCTCGGGAGTAAGGTCCCACTTGAGGAAGTGGACAACCGAAGCCTTGCCTTCTTCGTAGTCCATCTGGCTCTTGTCGTCCGCCTGAGCCTTTACGGTGTATTTGCTTCCTATATGCATAAACACCGCATCGTGTATGCCCACGAGCTTGGGAAGGGTCTCCCTTCTTTCCTTCTCGTCGGGAATCTCTATGAACATGGTTGCAGAGAGCTGATTCTTCTCTGGGACAAGCTCGTTGTAGGTGTCTATCTCAAACTGAATGTCTTCGTCCTTGACGAGCCTCTCTGTCCTTATCATCTCCTGAATCTGGAACCAGACGGTGTCGTAGTTCTCAAAGACGATACTGACTTTGTCTCCCAAAAACAGCCTGCGCCTTTTCTTTAGCTGGACTATCTCCTTGAGCTTTTCGGGTCTGACCTTCTCATACTCGTAGAGGTTGAGGATGTCTTCCTTCTTTACCTTTCGCATGCTACTCTCCTCCGTAAGCCCTGTAGAGCACTTCAAGGGGGTGGAGGGGTCTCCTTCCTGTTCCGAGCTCTATCATGTTGCTCGCCAGCGGGCAGTCGGAGACATAGAGGTCCGCGGGCTGAGCCTTGAGGTCGTCAAAGAGCCTTGAGCCTACCTTGTAGGCGTAATCAAAGGTTTCCTTCTTCACACCGAAGGTCCCGTCGTGCCCCGAGCACCTGTCAACTATCCTTACCTTCGTGTCGGGTATGAGTCTGAGAAGCGCCACACCCTTGTAACCGACGTTCAGGGACTTGAGGTGACAGGGTATATGGTAGGCTATCGTTCCCATGGATACCTTGAAGTCTTTGTTGAACTTGCCTTCTTCATTGAGTTTCCAGAGGTACTCGTGGACATCGTAAACTTTCTCTGCTACCTCTTTAGCGTCGGGGTCGTCGGGAAGGAGCAGTGGATACTCATACTTTATCTGGAGGGCGCAGGTGGGTATGGGGACAACTATATCAAAGCCCGCATTAACATAGGGCTTTAACCTTTCCACGTTCCTTTTTGCTTTTTCCCTTGCTGAGTCTATATCCCCTATATCAAAGTAGGGTATTCCACAGCATTCGTGCTCTGTTAGTTCCATGTAAATGTCATTCTTCTCAAACACCCTCACCAGCGCTATCCCCTTCTCAAGGAAGTTGTAATCAAGTAAGCATGTTGAAAAGAGGGCTACCTTTCCGTTCTCTCCCTTAACAGGTCTTCTGTTCTCCTTAAACCAGCTCACAAAGCTCTCTGTGTTGAACTTAGGAAGCTTTGCCCTCTGGTCTATACCCACAAAGTTTTCCAGAAGGACCCTTACGGGTTTTACCTCCATGAGACTGTTCACGAGCCTTGCCTGAGGTCCAACGTTGAGCTTTCCGTTGAGATCCGTATTTACCATCAATTTATCAAATACGCCGGCTCCTTTGCTCTTAAACTTTATGGCTTTGTATCTCAGGGAGAGGTGGGGGAAGTCTATCTTCCACTCATGAGGCGGTGTATAGGGGCACTGGAAGTAGCACTGCTTACAGTGAAAGCAGAGCTCTAAAGGTTTTGCAAGCTCTTCGGTAGTCAGCTTACCAAGGTCGTCATCCTTTGCATCAACCGCATCAAAGAGGGCGGGGAAGGAGGGACAGAAACTTATGCACATCCTACAATCTTTGCATTTGGAGTAAACCCTCTTAGCCTCTTCCCATAGTGCGTTCTCGTCGTAAAACTTGGGGTCTTTGATGTTGAAGTTGAAGTCCTTTACACCACCTATGCCTGATTCATACATAATCTTTCACCTTTAATCTTTACCTTAGTTTTCAGAAGGGGCAGGAGCGCCCCTTACCGATCAGGCTGATGCCTTGTACTGCTCTAAAGCCTTCTGGAATCTTCCTGCGTGGGACTTCTCAGCCCTTGCGAGGGTCTCCATCCACTCCGCTATCTCGTCAAAGCCCTCTTCCCTTGCCACCTTGGCAAAGCCGGGGTACATCTCGGTGTACTCGTAGGTCTCTCCGGCTATTGCGGACTCAAGCATCTCTTCAAGGGAGTTTATGGGCTTCTCAGTTGCGGGATCTACACCGCCGTACTTCCTGAGCATGTCAAGGTGCCCGAAGGCGTGTCCCGTTTCCCCTTCAGCTGTTTCCCTGAATATGTTGGCGACATCTGGGTATCCCTGAATGTCCGCCTGCCTTGCGAAGTAGAGATACCTCCTGTTTGCCTGGGACTCTCCTGCAAAGGCTGCTTTAAGGTTCTCAAGGGTCTTTGTTCCCTGCAAGCTCTTGCTCATGGCTTTCACCTCCTCCTTTGGATTTTATCTATTATTATATGCAAAAAATTTTCAAGAGGCAACAGAGATTTCAGGAACTCGGGAAGTCCTCTCAGATACGCCTCCCTGTAGCCTATCTCTCCCAAGAGGAGGGAGAGGAATCTGTCAAGGGCGTAGCCCTTTCCCATCCTGAAGGCTGTTCTCTGGAACCTGTAAGCCAAGCTCGCTATCCTGCCCGCATACACGAGCTCGGGTATAACTTCTCTCCTGAGGAGTTCCCTGTAGGATGTGAGGGGTGAATCAGGTGAGGTGGATATGGAACGGGCTAAAAGCCTTGCACTCAGCAGGGCGTAGTATATGCCCTCCCCCAGAAGAGGGTCAACGAGGCTTGCAGCATCACCAACAAGGAGTACCCTACCTCTGCCGAGCTGGGCATCTCCTTCCTTCGTTATGAAGGGTATCATCCAGCCCTTGGGAGGACTGAACTTTACATCCCTCAAGAGCCTGTGAGAGGAGAGGTAGCCTCTCAAGGTCTCAAGGAGGTTCTCCCTTCCTGTGGTCGCGAGACCAACCGCTATTCCTTCACTTTTCGGGAATATCCAGGCGTAGCCCCTCTTGACCACGCCTATGTCAATTATCACCCTGTCTCTTAGTTTTCCTTCTGTGAAGAGCTCAACGGAGCGGAAGAACTTCTCTTTACGATAGCCGAGTCCTCTCCCCACCTTTGTGTAGAAGCCATCCGCACCTATGAGGAAGTCAGCCTCAACCTTTCCCCTGCTTGTCTCAACAGTTATCTTTTTCCCCTC
>CAYSNS010000086.1:0-5608 GCA_964432395.1 uncultured Aquifex sp.
TGAACTCCTGCGGTGTTTTTCCAAAAACGTCGTCTATCAGCCCGACCTCCTTTGCTTTTTTTGAGCTTATGGGCATCCTGTTTTCCATAATTTCCCTTCCCTTTTCCCAGCCGATCCTTTTGGGAAGGGTATAAGTCCAGAACTCTGAGCCATAAAGGTTACCTATGTTCTTGTAGTGCGGGTTCAGCACCACTCCTTCCCTTGCAAACACCAGGTCGCAGGTAAGGGCTAAGAATACACCTCCTGCACCCGCGTTCCCTTGCATCCCTGCAACGGTAAGCTTATCCGGAGTGTTTAGTATCTCCTCGCACAGGTCGTCCATGGCGTTTATATTTCTCCAGCTCTCATCGGGCGGGCTCTCTGCGTTCTCTATGGTGTTGAGGTTCATACCGTTGGAAAAGAAGTCCTCCTGACCCAATAAAACTATAGCCTTGATAGGTCTTCTCTTGGCATAGCGAACTACATCTCTTAGCCTTTCGCACTGCTCGGTGGACATAGCACCGTTGTAAAAGTTGAAGTGTATGAAGCCTACGTTACTTTCTTCTTCGTATATGAGCTCTCTGTAGGTTCTGAAGTCCACAGACTCCCAGGGCTTTATAGGCTCCTCCTTTATCTTGTCTCCGAGGTGGGGAAGGACCCACAAAGCGGGTAGCTTTATAGAACCTTTCTTTCTTTCCCGCATATGGGTAACCCAAACAGCGGAGTCCTTTGTGGCTATGCACAAAGCCTCATCTCTGCGGGCCAGTATCTCGCCGGGCCTGCCCTTAAGAGTCTGTTCTTCAAAAGCGTTATACAGAAACACCTCCCTGTCAAAGAGCTTGACTTCTAAAACGCCCGGTTGGCTGTCGGAAGCGTAAATCTTCCTGAGCACATCTTCGGTTGTATCCCTATCCCAGTCTATTTCTCTTACCCGTTGCTCCATCCTGGGATTCCAGGAACCTTGCGGTTGGGGCTCAGGGGAGAAGCCTCTCTGCTGAAACTTATCCAGAGCTTCTAAAACGCACTCAACCGCTCCTTCGGTGACCTCCAGCCTGTATATGCTGGACTTGCGGGCAAACCTCATGGGAAACTCTCTCCAAGCCCATATATCTCCCGCATCGTATTCTTCAGATGCCTCTATAAGGGTCACGCCCCATCTCCTTTCTCCCCGCATTATGGCCCAGTCAAGAGCGGAAGGTCCTCTGTCACCCCTTACGCCGGGGTGGACTATAAGCGTTTTTACCCTCTTCCAGACCTCTTGGGGTATCTTCCTCCTGAGAAAAGGAGCTATTATAAGGTCCGGTTTGTAGAGCTCTACAGCCTCTATCGTAAGCTCGGGGTGCACATCAAGTTCTATTGAAACCTCATGTCCTCTCTCGGTGAGCTCACAGTATAGCCTCTGGGATAGAGAGTTAAAGCGGTAGCACAGGAATAGAACCCTCATGATGAATACCCGTTCATATACTGAAATCTATTTATAATTAATGGCTCATGCAACCCGTAATAATAAAACCCTCCGAACCAAGGTGCAAAAATGCCAAAAAGGTTATCAAGCTCGCACTGCCGGTGATAGTTGTGAATCTTCTCTACACTGTGGAGAGTATGTTTTCCCTTGCTCTGGTGTCCGGCATATCTCCGTCCGCGGTCGCCTCGGTGGGCTTTAGCCTGAGCCTTCTGTGGTTTATCTACTCTCTGATGGCTCTTTCCTATACAGGGACCAGCGTTCTGGTAGCTCAAAAGGTCGGTGCGGGAGAAGACCCTTCTCCTGTTTTGAGCGTGGGGCTCATTATCTCCTTTCTGATAGCCCTTCCTCTGAGCTTCTGGGGTAGGGACCTTGTTCTGTTCCTGATGAAACTTCTGGGGGCGTCCGATACGGTTGTGTCCCTTGCGGAGGATTACCTAAAGCCAATATTCTGGTTCATAACCATAGGCTTTATGACAAACACCTTCTATGGAGCCTTTAACGGCGCGGGAGACACAAAAACACCTATGAAGGTGGCCGTAGTGATGAACATACTCAACATATCCTGCGCCTATGTCCTCATATACGGTAAATTTGGACTTCCTGCACTCGGCGTTCAGGGTGCGGGCTGGGGCATAGTCATATCCGAAACGGTGGCCTTTCTTATATACCTTTTTCTAACCGCGGTAAAGAAAAAACCTTTCCCCCTGAGGCTTGGGATAGATAGTTCTGTAGTAAATAAGTTCTTCAGGATAGGCCTCCCGACAGCAGTAGAGAGAGCGGTAACTACTTTATCTTTCAATGTGTTCGTGGGCTTCCTTGCTCATTTCGGAGACAAGGTTCTCGCCGCGCACCAGATAGGTCTCAGGGTCGAGAGCATATCCTTCATGGTGGGCTTCGGCTTCATGGTAGCCAGCACCGTAATAGCGGGCCAGAACTACGGCGCAAGGAATATAAAGGGCTTGGTGTATGGAACCTATCTGAGTGCAAATCTAACAGCCCTCATAATGGGCATCGCCGGAGTAATTCTCATAGCCTTTCCCCAGTATCTCGTTCTGCCCTTCAGCAGGGACGAGGAGGTTATAAAATGGGCTTCCTACTACTTGATTATAGTGGGTATATCTCAGGTTCCCATGGCTTACGCGGTCATATTCTCGGGCGCTCTCAAAGGTATGGGGAGAACGCAGGTAACTATGCTTCTAAACATAGTGTCTTTCTGGGCCTTCAGGATAGTTCCCTCTTACCTTCTTCTTAAGCTTTTCAATACTCCCTTAGTGCCGTGGATATTCATGACCGTAGAGATGTTCATAAGGGCACTCCTGTTCTTCTTAGCCTTCAGAAGGGAAGTCAAACGTCAAAGCTTTTCATTTTCTCATCAACCTGCTGAGCTATCCGATTGATACTCCTTATCTCCTCAACTATTGCCTTTATGCTTTCTATACTTTTTTCAGATACCGAGGTTATTTCGATCATGTTGTCCCTGATTATATCCACAGCCCTGCTCTGCTCTTCCATGGCGGTAGCTATAGTGTCTATTATTCCCGCTATCTCCTCTGTAACCTTTTCTATCTTGCTGTAGCTCTGCACCACATCCTCGGAAGCTTCTCTACCAGCCTCTACGGTGCTCAGAGCCTTCTCCACCAGCTCCGCTATCTCCTTAGCTGCGTTTCCCGAAATCTCCGCCAGCCTCCTTACCTCATCCGCAACGACCGCAAATCCCCTTCCCAGCTCACCTGCTCTCGCAGCCTCTATTGCAGCGTTGAGGGCAAGGAGGTTTGTCTGTTCCGCTATGGTTATTATGGTCTCCGTTATGGAGCTTATCTCCTTGCTAACATCTACTATACGATTTATAGCTTCGTGCATTATATCTATCTTGTTTTTACCCGCTTTTATGCTTTGCTCCATATCCATAGAGACGTTTCTTGCCCTGAGGGTTTCTTCAGAGACCTGCCTTATAGCTTCCGAAGTCTCGTCAACGGAGGTCATTATGCTCGCTATACTCGTGTTCAGGTTCTCATTCTCCTGTTCAATATGTTCCGCTCTATCCTTCAGGGTTTTTACGCTGGCGTAGATTCTGTCCAGCCCTTCCTTTACATGCTTTAAGGTTTCTTGCAGGTCCATAAGGGAGGTGTTTATGTAGTTTTTAAGCTCATCAAGGTCCCCTCTGTATTCTCCAGAAAGTCTTACCTTCAGATTACCCTTGGCAACCTTCTTCATAAGGTCTTTTATTGACACTACAGCATTCCCTATATCCGCTACCATATGGTTCAATGAGCCTACGAGATTATCAAGCTCGTTCCTGAACTTTTTAAACTCTATATCCTTGAATACCATGTTTCTGGCAAGCTCGTCCACCTTGGACGATAGTTTCCCTATATCTCCAGTTATTCCGCGTGAGACGAGCCACAGGAGTAGTGAAACTATAAGTATTGATGGTATGGTTATACCCACAACTATATTGTTGGCAAGAGCTATATCTTTTTTTAGCTCTTCCTGTTCCTTTTTTATTTGTTTAAGGCGTAGCTCTATGAGGTTATTAAGGGTGCCTATAGTATCTTTAAATCCTTTTCCTTCTACATCTATGAGCATTTCCCTTGCTTCATCGTATGCATCCATTTCAATGAGCTGAATAACACTTTCAAGGTCCCCCTGATAGGTAAAAAAGGAGAGGTTTCTTGTGAGCTCCGCTTCTTCTTTGTTGAGCCTGTGAGCGCTCTTTTGGAGAAGAGCAAGCCTGTCCGTGAAGGACCTGAAGCTCTCCTTTATCATCTTCTTCGCTTCTTCATCCTGGGGATTGAGTATCAAGTTCCTTATGCCTATCGCTGCATGGAGAAGGTCCATCTTCATATCCTTGTATAGGTCAAGCTCCTTAAGTGCATCCTGCACCTCCATTACAGAAGTGCTAACTTTTTGCTGGGTCTTGTAGAGCACACCGGTTATAGCGATAGCTACCAGCACAAGTAATGCGTTGACCGTAAGTAGCTTCCCCCTTATGCTCATTTTATCCTCCTCTCAAAAATAATCGGAAAGTTACGAAAAGATATTAACAGGAGGAGCAGAAGTTGTCACCGATTAAGGAAAAGGTCAGGGCTCTGAAGGAGAGACTGCTTGACCCCTTCAGCGTGGACGGCCTGGACAGGGAGTTTGAAGAGCTGTTGAGCTGTGTTCAAAAAGCGGAACCCGACGAGCTGTTAGCTATCAGGGATGAGTTTGAAGAGGTAAAGGCCCTCCTTTCCAGGAATCTTGAGATAATAAGCGGGGGACTTAAGCCCCTACTGCGGAAGGGTCAGGGTAGTTTCTTCTCAAGGAGGGTGTGATGTTTGGAACCTCCTTCGGTGTAATTTCGCAGGCTCTTGAAATATACAAGAAGTCCCTCGATATACACAACAGGAATGTGTTGAACGCCAACAACCCCGATTACGTTCAGGAAGACCCCCTTGTGGAGAGTTTCGCTCCTGCGGGAATAAACTTCAGAGAGGTAAAGAGAGAACAGAACATATACTATTTGAACCTGCGGAACACCAAGCTGTCGCTGGTCAGGTATCTGGAGGAGAGAAGCAATCTCCTTGGCAACGTTGAGGGTATATTTCAGGAGCTTTTTGAGGGAACAGGTATAAACGACTACGCTAACAGATTCTTCCAGGCTTACCTGGACCTGATGAAGGACCCAACTAACCAGGGGGCTAAGAACGAGCTTGTAAACTCCGCAAAGGCCCTGTCGGATTTCCTGAATACAAAGGTTAGGGATATAGACAGGTTAAATCAGAGCACAGATTACACGCTGAACAACGCTGTTAACAGAGCAAACGAAATTATAAGAAAAATCTACGTCCTTAACAAGGATATAACCGTAAGCTACGCACAGACCTACGCTCGCGGTAAGGACTACAAAAACCTGTTAGATACAAGGGACAAATACTTAAGAGAGCTCTCTGAACTTATTAACGTGAATATTCAGGAAGACGATATCGGGAGGGTGAAGCTTACTACCTCAAAGGGATTCGCTCTGGTGGATTATACAGACAGCTACTGGCAACTTGAGTATGCAGGAGGCAGGCTACTCTGGCGGTCGAAAAGTTCGCCACCTGTTGATATAACCGATGTTGTAGAGTCGGGAAAAATAAAAGCCCTCTTAGATGCCCGGGCGGACCTTTCGAGGTTTAAAGG
>CAYSNS010000087.1:0-5586 GCA_964432395.1 uncultured Aquifex sp.
GATACAGAAACAGGACGCACTTTGGCTCCCTCACCGCACCGATAGAGGACAGCGCAACACTAAGCACCAAGCATATAAGTCCTGTAATGAATCTCACCCATGAACCTCCTTAGAAGGACCATACCTACGATAACCGCTATCAACAGAGAAAGTGCATAACCGTAACCGTAGAAGAAGGGACCCAATAGCTGAGACAAAACGCTCAGGAGAAAGTTGAGGAAGGCAAAGGTAAAGCTTATTACCACAAGCTCCTTCCTCCTGTCAAAGTAAGACAGCAGAGCGAATATGACCATAAAAGCCAGCTGGAGAACTGCTCCCACAAGCAGGACGTTGAACAGGGGTATATACAGCGTAGGGAGCCTCAGCAACTTAAAAAGCTCCTTCTCAAGGAAGAGTATAAGAACCGCAGCTATGCCCTGGACTCTGAGAGTTTCGTAGAGTGTTGCTCTGGCACCCTCTATAAGTTTATTGGCCAGCCTGTAGAGGTCCTCCAGTTTACCCCACTCTCTGACCGCCCGGTAGTATTCGTCATACTCGGTAGCAAACTCAACTTCAATCTTCAGAAAGAAGACCGATATACCCGGCACAAGGGACAGATAGGCGAGTATTACAGGTATGTCGTAAACTATGGAAGCTCTTATGTTGGCAAATACATTATCTCCTGTTATGGGACTGAACCAGAAAACCACCTTATCTATCCATATTCCTATGTTGTAAAACAGGCCTGCCAATGCAAGGGAGTAGTAAGATTTTTGTCTGCTCAGAAACTCAAGCTCAAAAAGTCTGTCCGAGGTGTAGTCCCTTATAACCCTGTATATGAGTAAAAACAGAAGCAGGGACTGTCCAGCATAGAAGGTTACGAAAGTCCAGATAAGGCCGTAGCGGGAGGAAAACACCAACAGTATACCTGTAATCAGGTAGCTGACCAAGAAGGATATGACTATGTGCTTGTAGCTCTTCAGTCCTGTTAGGAGTGCATTCGTAGTCCAAAGACCGCTGAGAACCGATACCGTGAAGCTAAACACAGCATGGTAATAGTAGGGAAGACCCTTCAACAGGTAGAAGGACAAAGCGAGAGCAACGGCAAAGCCCAGAAACATACTCAAGAAGAGCGCACCGAAGTAGTTGGGCAAGACCTTGTCCGTTTCCTTCTCAAATAGCCTGTCCGCCACATATCGGGTGAACATGAGCTGGAGAGGCCCAGAAACTATAAGGCTGAGCGCAACGGTGTAGGTTATATAAACCTGGTAAATTATGGGTATGTCCGGGTCGGAGGCAAATCTCTGAGCAACCACAGAAAAGATAAATATTGACGCTACCGCTATGACCCAGTTACCAGTGCCCAGCAGGGCAGAGTATCCCGCTCCGACGAGGAGCCACAGAAGCTTTTCTCTTCTCAGAATCTTCTTAAGCTCTATGGATATACCTGCCAACTACTGCCCCCCTGTAGTCTTCGTATACACTCCGATAGTTTTTTATGAACCTATCAAAGGAGTAGAACTTTTCTACCCTCTCAATGCCCGAAAGCTGACAGCTTCTCCAGAGCCCTTCGTCTGTAAGAAGTCTTTCGTAAGCACTTGCAAGCTCCCTGGGATTGCTGACAGGAACTACTTCTCCCGCCTTACCTATCCTTATATCCTCATCGTTTAGACCTCCGTAAATAAGTTGCCTGCATGAGCCGACATCCGTAGTTACGCACGGCACGCCCGATGCGAAGGACTCCAAAACCACCAGGGGCATACCCTCACTTATAGAGGTCAGGGTTGTTATGCCAATGTTGGGAAAAACATCTTCCAGTTGCCTGAAACCCAAGAACTTAACCTTATTTTCCAGGTTAAGGGTCCTTACCATCATCCTACACTCACGAGCGTATTCAGGGTCTTCGTCCTCTGGACCTATGACCCATCCTTGGGCATCGGGCAGTTTTGAGGAGAGAATCTTCATAGCCTTTATAAAGGTCTTTACGTCCTTTATTGGTGTTACCCTGCCTATGAGAGCTACTATCGGAGGTATGCGCTTAGGTTGTTTTTGCCTCAGGGGCGCGTATCTTGCAATTTCTACACCGTTGGGTATAACCTCAGTCTTTTCGGGAGGGCAACCCAAGCTTATCTGTATCTTTCTGGCCCCTTCAAAGAGAGAAAACACCCTGTCCGCTCTGGAATAGCAGACCTTACCCAGGTTTACAAAGAAGTTTATCCACATCTTCCTTAAGTCATCTATCTCGTATTTATCCAGCTTGAAAGAGGGGATGTCCTTTATCCACTTAGAGTTCAATATATCTATCTTTCTCTCCCTCGTGTATATGCCGTGTTCCGTTATTACCAAGGGAATTCCCCAGGAAACGTTTATCAAAGCTCCCAGAAAACCTGCATATCCTGTAGAGGGGGTATGAATCAGCTTTATGTCCTTCTCTACAACCCTTTTTACAGCCTTCACCAGGACCCAGAGAGGAGAGAGGATGTTCTTCATAGTCCAAAAAAAGTCTATAAAGGGAAGGTCAGTTTCCAGCTCTTGATAGAGCTCCTCGAACATCTTCCAGGTTTCCCTGCCGTATAACATGTCCGCCAACGTAACCTTTTCTGTGTAGAACTCTATGGAAGAAAGCTCCCTGGGCAACCTCTTCCTATCCCTGAAGAATGCCTTGAGGACCGATACGCTTTCTGTTCCCCTTCTTGGTCTGGGTGGAGGGTGCTCCTGCTTGGAAAACAGGAAGAAGCTTTCTAAATAGACCAGGTTTTCAGGTAGGTTATACCTTATAGTGTCATAGTCTTCTTCCCGTGAGCCGAGGAAGAGAACACCGAACCTAACGTCTTCCATAGCGGTTATTATCTGGTGTATCCAGGTGGATACACCCCCTCTTATGTAGGGGTAGGTTCCCTCAGCTATAAACAGGACGTCTATCTCCTTACCCCTGTCTATGACCTTCATACCCAAACCCTCAGTATGGAAGCACTCTTAGGGTCCGGCGGAAAGGTGCCTTTTACACTGTCTGTCAGGGCAAACAGACTCTTAAAGTCCCTCTTTAGGTAGTAAACCTCCAGAAGATATGTAAGGAGTCGCTCTTTTGGAAAGCCAAGCTTCCAGGCTTTCAGCAGATGTTCCTGTGCAAGGTCAACGGAACGGGTTCTTAGGTATATCCTGCCCAGAAGGAAATGAACCCTCGCACTGTCTCTCAGCCCAAGGGCTTCCATCGCATGGTGTTTTGCTTCTTCCAGATAGAAACCTTCAAGTTCTTTGTCACTTATGCCCAGGTAAACAAGCTCCCAGTATAGTTCCGCTAAGGAGGAATGAACGGAAAACTTCTCCAGCTTATCTTTAAGTTCTTTCAAAGTGGACTTCAGGGTTCCTATCTTGTCCATTATGTCCTTTTCCATAGCGGTCAGCGTCCCAAAAGCTACAAGTCTTACCTCATCTTCCGGAGAGCTCACCGCTTCTTTCAGATACCTGACAGCGAAAGGGTGAGGTGTTCTGCTCATGTATATGACCATATTCGGCTTCTTCGCCTGTCCGAAAGCTTCGCCCGCTTTCCTGCCTTCGAACTCAACCTCGGGAGTTATCTCGTGGCTTACAGGCTCATACAGAGGTGTGAGGTCAATCTTCCTGAGACTTAGAGCTACATAGGCGAAAACGCTCAAGACAAACCCGACAGGTCCAGATAAGAAAATCAGCAGGAAGAAAACTCTTATAGCACCTTTTCTAACTCCCTTCTTGAGGAAGATTCTGAACAATATCGCTATAAGGAAAGATGCGACGGCGTGCAGAAGCAGGTAGATAAACAGGGACTTTACACCTCCAAACCTCAGCAAGGTTACCAGTCCCACAACTTCCATAATTGAAGAGAGCACTAAGTTTTTAATCGTCATACTTTAACACCTTCTAAGTTCTTTTCTATATTCGGTTTCTCTACTTCCCTGATTGCTACAAGTTTCGCACCCCCAAACTTTTTGACAATCCTGTTTGCAAAGCTCTTTGCATTGACGTAAGCAGTAAAAGGCAAGAGGAATAAAACAATGCCCTTTTCCCGAGAAACACATAGCATATCTAAGCTCCTTACGGTCTGTTCCAGCTCGTGCTCTATCTCCTCGCTCAGTTTAGGAAACTTGAACACTACGATACTGCTTCTGACTCCCACACTGCGTCGGAGTTCGTACATCTTGTAGAACTCCCTGATGAACTCAAAAGGACACTCCGAACTTTCCTTGTAAAAGGGAGACACCTTCTTAGCGAATACGATATCCTCCAGCATGTACAGGAGCAGGATATGCATGTGGGTTAGGCTTTCTTCATTGAGGTTGACAAAAGCCATGTCCTCTATGGTCAGAACGTAAGCGTAATCCTCCACGGACGCGTAAACTACAGCAAGATACTTAACCCTTTCCCCGTTGACATACAGGTTCCTCAGAGCTTTCGGGGGTAGAAAGTAAGACTCTTGAGCTTCAACGGATAATCTCAGCAGTTGGTCCTCTTCATCCGCCTCTGTTTGCTCCCCTCCCAGGGACGCTACAACCTCAAACTTCCCTTCCGAGTACCTGTATATGGATGCTCTGTATATCTGGAAGCTTTGGGAAAGGACACTTAGGAAGTATCTTGCTATGGACTCCTCGGAACGCTCTTTTATAAGTTTATCCCTGAGCTCCCTTATCATACTCCTCAGGCTGTAAGGTTTTGCCACGTAGTTAAACTCAAGCTGGTCATGGGAAAGTTTGAGCAAAAACAGCTCTTTTCTCAAACGTGCAATCTGTTCTTGGGTGTATTCTCTCTCAAGTTCTGCACTCTTGACCCTTCTATACCAGTAGTGTCTGAACTCAGCGGAGATTAGGATAATAAGAAGGTTCCAAAGCAAAGGTATAAGGGGAAACTCCTTGTATAAAAGGAAAGAAACCACGGAAAGAACCCCGAAGAAAGGAAGCCCTCCTGAGAATCCGTAGTATAGGGATAACACGAGGGATAACAGAACAGTAGGGGAGAATGGCGTGTTCATAAACAGAGGGTCCCCCCCGTGGAAGAAGTAACCTATGAAAACGAAGAGCAGGGAGAAGATAAGAACTTCAAGCAAAATTATATTGGGAAGCAGGGTCTTAACCAGCTTCACTTTATGGCTTCCCTCAGCAGTTCCTGGAGAACCGTTCCCAGAGATTCGTGTGCCCAGCCGGAAGCGGATAGAGAAGAGCCACCTATAACCTTACCCGTGGAGGACTCCATAAGAAATACCGAGACGCTCACCGCAGGTTCTCCATCTATACCGGTTTTATACCTGAACTCGTTTACAGAACCAAAGAACACGTAGTCCGCTTTCTTCAGGGATTTATACAGAAAATTCTTTATTTCTTCCCTTGAAGGTTCTTTGTCCGGATATTCCCAAACCCTATCCGCAACCTTGTAGCCTTTTGCCCTAAGAATTCCCTCAAGCATAGAAGCCACTCTGTAGCCTGCAAGGGGTGTATCGGTGTAGTTCTCAAAGGGGGCAACCGCATAAATTTTTCCCTTTGGTAGGGATAAGGCGGTAGTATCTACAACTTTTGCACACGACAAGACCACAGCTACGGATACTAAAAGATAAACCCAGCCTTTTAAGCTCATATCCAA
>CAYSNS010000088.1:0-5582 GCA_964432395.1 uncultured Aquifex sp.
CCCCTTTAGGTAGAGGGTGTTCGGCATCTGAAGTATCCAAGGATGGTCTTTGTCCTGGAAGGTCTTTGCTATTACCCTTACCTGCCTCCTGACGTCGTAAGAAGCTTGGGTAAGAACATCAAGGAGGTGGCCCTCCGTTATGTGAAAGGAGCAGGAAAATATAGCCATGTATCCTCCGCTCTTGGTTAGCCTCAGTCCACGAACGCACAGCTCTTTATAACCCCTGAGGGCATTAGTCACAGCGTGCTTGTTTTTAGCAAAGGAAGGGGGGTCAATCACGACTACGTCGAAACGTTCCCCTTTTCTGTCCAGCTCTCTGAGAAAATCAAAGGCGTTTGCTTCTACCCAATTTATTCCCGTAAGACCATTAAGCTCTTCGTTCTTCCTTCCCACCTCAAGGGCAAGGGAAGATATATCCACCCCTATAACCTCACGCGCTCCCATCTTCCTCATATTGAGGGCAAATCCGCCCGTATGACAGAAAATGTCGAGACACCTATCGCCCGGCTCTACGAGACTCCTTACGAATTTTCTTGCATTCCTCTGGTCAAGGAAAAATCCTGTCTTCTGTCCCTGGGGTATGTTGATTACATACTTAAGGTCATGTTCCCATATGATAGTTTCATCAGGTACGTTCCCGTAGACAGTGCCTTCTTCTACCCTTATGCCTTCAACCTTGTGCGCAGTATGATTTGCTTTTTCATATATTCCTTTAGGCTTTAAGACTTCTCCTATGACCTCTATTACGGTATCCCTGAAAAGGCTCATGCCATAGGTGGTAAACTCCACAACCGCATACTCTCCGTAGACATCTACTATCAGGCCCGGAAGAAGGTCTCCCTCAGAGTGAACGAGCCGGAAGGCGTTGCTGTTTATATACAGCCTCTTCCTGTAGTCATAAGCTTCCTTTATTCTCTTCCTTATTAACTCATCGCTTATGGGCTGTTCTTTATCAAAGGAAAGTATGCGGACAGCTATACTTACCTCCGGGTTTATGTATCCGTATCCGAGGAACTTACCCCCAAAATCCCTTACAACTACCAGCTCGCCCTTTCTCGGCCTGCGGGAAAAAGAAGCTATCTCCGCTCTGTAAATCCACGGAAAGAATCCTCTTATTCTGTCCTCTATGCCGGGTTTTACCCTTATCTGAAGCATGCGGTAATATTTAGTTTATACTTCTTCTGATAAAAGGAAAGGATGGGTATATTCGATAAACTCTTCAAAAAGAAAAAGGAAGAAGAGAACCTCTGGACCAAATGCCCGGAATGTAAAACCCTCCTGTATGTCCCGGACCTGAAGCACAACTACAAGGTATGTCCCAAGTGCGGTTATCACTTTCCCCTCTCCGCGGTTGAGAGGATAGAGCTCCTGCTCGATGAGGCAGGGGTTCAAAGACTATTTGAAAATATACTACCTTCCGACCCGCTGAAATTCAAAGACACCAAACCCTACAAGGATAGACTGAAGAAAGCTCAAGAGCAAACTGGCTTGAGCGAAGCCATGGTAGTTGTCAAGGGAACAGTGGGCTCAAAAGCTGTAATCTTGGCTTCCATGGACTTTAACTTTATAGGCGGAAGCATGGGGTCGGTAGTGGGGGAAAGATTCTTTAGAGCTTGCGAGGTTGCTGTTGAAGAGAGAATACCCCTTATAGCTGTTACCTGCTCTGGCGGTGCAAGGATGCAGGAAGGTATACTTTCCCTCATGCAGATGGCTAAGACCTCTTTCGGTGTCGGTATGCTGAAGAAGGAAGGCATACCCTACATAACCGTTCTATCTAACCCTACAACGGGCGGTGTTGCTGCGAGCTTTGCATTCCTGGGTGACATAATAATTGCGGAGCCCAGAGCCCTTATAGGTTTTGCAGGGCCCAGGGTAATAGAGCAGACCATAAAGCAGAAACTACCCGAGGGGTTTCAACGCTCGGAATTCCTGCTCGAAAAGGGCTTGATAGACATGGTAGTGCCGAGGAAGGAACTCAAAAGAACTCTGGAAACACTCTTGGAGCTGACCTTTTACTCGGAAAGGTGCTGGAAGGCTTAAAGAAGTAGGTCCCTTCTGTTGCAGAACTCCATAGCCTCCTGGGGAGATAACTCTACGCTTCTGATTATACACTCTGAGGCTTTCTTTATAACAGCTCCGAGCACTTCAAGTTCTTTCTTAGAGAAGGGTGAGAGCACATAGTTTACGACCTCTTCCTTGCCCTTGGGTCTTCCTATGCCTACTCTCAGGCGAGGGAACTTTTCGGTTTTCACAGCCTTTATTATGGACTCCATCCCCTTGTGACCTCCTGAACTCCCTTCAAGTCTTAGCCTGGTCATGCCAAAGGGAAGGTCCAGGTCATCGTAGACTACGAGCATCTGTGAAGGCTCAAGCCCGTTCTCCTCAAGGAGGTTTATCACAGCATACCCCGAATTGTTCATGAAGGTCTGAGGCTTGGCCAATATAACCTCTCTTCCTCCTATGCGTGCCCTATATACGTGGGATAGGGCTTCTTCTTTGAAGCCCCTGAGCCTAAGACGTCTTACAATTTCATCTACAACCATAAAGCCCACATTGTGGCGCGTGTTTTCGTATTTTTTTCCGGGGTTTCCAAGCCCTACGATGAGGTTAATCATTCAGAGGTCTGTTCTTCTTCCGCGGTCTCCTCGGTGACTTCCTCTAAGGTCTCTTCTTCGGGCTCCGCTACCACCGCAACCGTTTCTTCAGGGTTGTCAAGTATTACACACCCTTCTGGGGGAGATATGTCTCTGACGTGCAGGGCTTCTCCCAGTCCCAGGGAACTTACATCTATAACTATCTTGTCGGGCAGGTTTGCGGGACGAGCCTTTATAGTAAGGGAGTGCAGGAGCACCTCAAAGGTCCCACCGAGCTCAACACCTGCAGGAGTTCCCGTAAACTCTATGGGAACCTCAATCTCTATCTCGGTGACGTTCGCAAGGTCGTAAAAATCAACGTGTATGGGATTGTCTCCCAGCCATCCGAACTGAATGTCCTTGAGTATGCATACCTTTTTCTCTCCGTTTATCTCCGCATCTATCAGGAACGTCTCTCCGTGTGGCAAGTTCATAAAGTCCTTGGTGCTTATCCACGCATGCAGGTTTTCAACGCCCTTTCCGTATATTTCAACGGGTATGAAGCCCTCTCTTCTCATCTTCTTTGTCTCGCTCTTTCTGCCGGGCTTTCTCTCTCTGAGTTTTACCGATACCCTTTTCATGAATTGCCTCCTAAGATTGTTTGGAGAGTTTTAAATTATAACCCAAATTTAGGTAAACAGGGAACTTACAGACTCCTCCTCGTGAATCCTCTTGATGGCTTCGCCCAGGAGGGATGCCACAGAAACGACTTTGAGTTTGTTAAAAAGTTTATCCTCAACGGGTATCGTGTTGGTAATTATTACCTGTTCTATAGGTGAGTTGGTAAGCCTTTCTACCGCAGGCCCGGAAAGAACACCGTGGGTTGCACAGGCGAGAACCCTTTTGGCACCGCGGTTTATAAGCATGTTTGCTGCTGCTACCATTGTTCCAGCGGTGTCTATCAGGTCGTCTATTATTATCGCTTCCTTACCTTCTATGTCTCCGACCACATCCAGAACTTCCGCCTTGTTGGGTTCGGGTCTCCTCTTGTAGATTATGGCTATCCCGCACCCGAGCCTGTTGGCAAGCTGTCTTGCTCTCTCTACTCCCCCCGCATCGGGAGAAACAACTATCGGGTTTTCAAGTATGAGGTTTTTCTTTATGTATTCGTATAAAACGGGTAGTGCGGAAAGGTGGTCCACAGGTATATCAAAGAAACCCTGTATCTGTGGAGAGTGCAGGTCTACGGTAACCACCCTCTGGGCTCCCGCTACGGTTATGAGGTCTGCAAGAAGCCTCGCGCTTACGGGTGTTCTGGGTTTGTCCTGTCTGTCCTGTCTTGAGTAAGCGAAGTAGGGTATTACCGCGGTTATCCTCCCTGCGGAAGACCTCTTGAGAGCATCGAGTATTAGCAGGAGCTCCATTATATGCTGATTAGCAGGATAAGATAGAGGTTGAAATACGTATACGTCCGCACCTCTTATAGACTCGTTTATCTGAACCCTGACCTCCCCGTCGCTGAACTTGGTAACGAGCATATCGGATACCTTTACACCCAGGTAGTCCGCTACTTCATCGGTGAGGTTTCTGTTGGCTGTGCCGGTGAGTATCTTCAGCGGTCTCTTCATTGTGTTTTAAGTGGCTGGGGTGCCTGGACTCGAACCAGGAACCCCCGGATCCAAAGTCCGGTGCTCTGCCAGTTGAGCTACACCCCAAGCCAGCTTTTAGCCTCTATAACTTCCCAACCCCTGAGCCTGGCACCTCTTACCAGCTCTGGGGAAGGCTTACCTATATAGAATACAGCAGAACCGCTCCCGCTGACAAGGGCTTTGTGGCCTAAATGTTCCAAGAACCTGACGACCTCTCCCAGCTGGGAATAGAGCTCGCAGGCAACTTCCCCCAGTCTATTTCTGAAAACGTCCACCCGCTTCTCCTCAAGAAGACTTAAAACGTATTCCTTGTCTATATCAGGCTCAAGGTGCTCCTCACGAACGTGGGAGTATACCTCCTTTGTTGAACATCTGAGCTGGGGCATAACGAGGGTCAAATTGAGGTTAAGATTCTTTACGGGTGTCAATATCTCGCCCCTACCCTCACCTATGGCGGTTCCGCCCGTCAGAAAGAAGGGTGCGTCGGAAGACACCCTGCCCAAAAGCTCCGATAACTCTTCCAGACTCAATGGACTCCCCAAAAGCTCGTTCACTTTCTTTAATACGACAGCGACGTTTGAACTGCCACCTCCCAAACCCGCTCCTTCTGGTATCTTCTTGTTTATAAAGACGGAAAACTCAACCTCTTTACTGGTTATGCGCTGAAACTCTATCAGGGCTCTATACACAAGGTTCTCTTGCATCGGAATGCCCGTAGAGGTTTCTACCCTAAGAGGGCCCTCTTTTAAAAAGACCTCATCGCAGAGGTCAATTGCGTGGAAGATGGTCAGTATTTCGTGGTATCCATCGGGCCGTTTTCCCCTTATCCATAGCCCGAGGTTCACCTTGGCGGGAGATAAGAGTTTTATAACGCCTTTTTCCATGGGATTATAATTTTTACCATGGATTACGAAGCTGTAATAGGTCTCGAGATACATGTCCAGATGGATACAAGAACAAAGCTGTTCTGCTCATGTCCCGTGGAGTTCGGAGCCCAGCCCAATACCAACGTATGCCCTGTTTGTCTCGGTATGCCAGGTTCTCTGCCTGTCTTGAACAAAAAGGCGGTTGAGTATGCTGTGAGGGCTTCCCTTGCTTTGAACTGCAAGGTTCACGAGGAGTCAATATTTGCCAGAAAGAACTACTTTTACCCAGACCTGCCCAAAGGCTACCAGATATCTCAGTATGAAAAGCCCCTGGCCACGGATGGATACCTTGAGATAGAACTTCCCGATGGAAACAGAAAGAAGGTCAGGATAAGAAGGCTCCATATAGAGGAGGATGCGTGAAAGAATATCCACGAGGGAAACAAGAGCTACGTTGACCTAAACAGAGCGGGAACACCCCTGATGGAGATAGT
>CAYSNS010000089.1:0-5577 GCA_964432395.1 uncultured Aquifex sp.
GTGCGGGAGGTATAGCGGTTCCCATAAAAAAGAACTACACCTACGGAAACTTTGCCCTTGAGTTGAACATGCCTGTGATAATAGTAGGTAGAGCGGGATTGGGAACCATTAACCATACTTATCTTGCCTGGTTCTACGCGAAGAGTCTGGGAGTAGAGGTGAGAGGTATAGTTCTGAACCGGTTTAGTGGTAAAGATGTTTCTGAGAGAACTAACCCGACAATAGTTGAGGAGATGACCGGGATAAGACCCATAACCGTAAAAGAGCACAGGGGAAAACTTGTATCCCCTGAAGAGGAGGAGGAACTACTCAAGCTTGTCGGGCTTTAATCCGTAGTAGAAGATTACCTGCTCCGCAAGTTCCTTAAAGTATGGCGCACTGACCACACCCCCGTAAAGGTTCTTTCCCTTCGGCTCGTCTACGACGATGGCTCCTACGAACCTTGGGTCATGCACAGGAAAGAATCCTACAAAGCTGGTAACTACCTTCTCCTTTGAATACTTTCCCTTCTTGGGGTCAAACTTCTGTGCGGTTCCTGTTTTACCTGCTATGGATACATATTTGGAGCGTGCTCTCCTGCCCGTTCCTTCCTCCACCACCAGGGTAAGGGTCTTCCTAATCCAATTTAAGGTTTTCTCTGACAGAACGTCCTTCTCCAGAATGAGCCTTTCGGAGCGGAACACCTTTTCGCCCCTTATATCAAGAACCTCCTTAACTATCTGAGGACGGACCACCTCACCCGTTGCCAGAGCACCGAACGCCATCACCAAGCTCAGCGTATTCATAGCCACTCCCTGCCCTATGGCGGTGTAAGGTATGTTCGCAGGTAGGCTCAGGTCAGAAATCTTAGGTTTAGCCTCACCGGGAAACACTCCGAGCTTCTGGTCCAGATGGAAGAGCCTGAGCATCTCCTCAACATCTTTCCTGGATAACCTCTTTGCTACCTTTACCGCTCCCACGTTTGAGGAACGGACAAGCACTTCCCTTAAGCTAATCTTTCCCAAAGCTTTAATATCCCTGATTCTTCTGCCGTATACATCTATACTACCTTTACCTGTATCTATGTAAGTATTCGGTGATACGTATCCCTTCTCGAGGGCCCATGCTATGAAGAAAGGCTTCATGACCGAGCCGGGTTCAAATATATCCGTCACGACGTAGTTTCTCCTCTTTTCGGGAGCGTATCTACGAAACCTGTTGGGGTCAAAGTAAGGATACGTTGTCAGTGCGAGGATATGCCCGTCCGAGAGCCTCATCAGGAGGATATATACCTTTTTGGGCCTCCACTTTCGGACTATATCGTCCCTTATCCTTTCCGCTATGGACTGGACACCGATATCTATAGTCAGCAGAACGTCCTTCTCTTCTCCCAAGGCACCCTTAAAAGGATTAATAAATATACTGCCCAGACCCTTATTTACATAAACCAGTGCGGTAGTGGAACCTCCTCCAAGATAGTCGTTGAGCATATACTCCATGCCTTCCAGTCCGATACCATCAACACCCACGAAGCCTATGAGGTTGGAGGCAAGGGTTCTGTTAGGGTAGAACCTTCTATACTCTTCCTGAATTCCGACAAACCTTGAGTTCTCCGTCTCCCTTATGAGCTTTCGTATCGGGGCTTTGAGCTCTATATCCACACCCGAGATTATACGAACAGGTCCGTTCAGACCCCGCTCGATACGCTTGCGGATGAGTCTCTCGGGCATGCCCGTAATTGAAGCCAGGCCCCTTATAAACTCCTCTTTGTTAGCCAAATTTCTCGTGTTAGGATGAGCGTAAACCGAGAGTGTAGGAACACTCAGAGCAAGCTCTCTGCCCGAGGAATCCTTTATGCTTCCCCTGTATATGGGTATTCTTACGGTGTGGAGCCTCTCAAAGCTCTTTTCTATGTCCTTGAGTATATCCTCGCCACGTGTTATCACTATGTCCGCGGTGCGAAGCAGGACAACAAGAAAAACGAAGGCCACGACCCCAGAGACTATCCGGAGCCTTTTGGAGAACTTCCTGCCAAAATCCTGTTCGCGATACAACTTTGTTACTGATACCTGAATACGCTCGGGTTCAGCACGTCGGGATAAGCCTTCTCCATCTCGTAGTCAAAGAGCTGTTTACGAATCTTCTTAAGGTCGTTTTTGTTAGGCTTAAAGGGGTAGCTCTTTATGTCTGAGACCGAGCTATCACCGAAGGGTCTGTTACAGGCAACTTCAGTAGTCTTGCCCCTACAGCCCGCGGTCATGAAAGGCTTCCCGCTCCAGAATATCTCCTCAAAGACCTCCTTAGATACCCCCCAGTCCACTATCTGACCTTTTTCGTTGAACTCCATGTAGTCATACCTGGAGAGGTCGTTGTCTATCAGATACCTTGCCATCTGAACCCTTCTATACTGGGGTGCGGGGCAGGGCTTTTCCTTCTCCATGAGGGAGCCTTCTTCCGGCCAGAAGGAGAACAGATGCGTCCTCGCCCCGAGGTCTTTTACCTTCTGTATGGTTTCTACCATCTCCTGCTCTGTTTCTCCCAGACCTACTATAAGGTGGCAACCTGCATAACCGTCTCCCATCACGTCCGCACACCACTCAAGGACCTTCCAGTAGGTTTCCCACCTGTGTGGGCTCTTCATGGGTCTTCCTCTGAGCTTGTCAAATATCTCGGGAGTTGCAGCGTCAAGGGCAACCGTCAGAGTGTCCGCACCGAGCTTTTTGTAGTCCTCTATGTCTTCGTAGGTTTGTCCCGTGGCGTTCATTAGGATGGATACAAAAAGCTGGTCTCCCAGCTCATCTATAACCTTTCTAAGGACGTATTTGGTGTCCCTTATGGACCTGGGGTGGGTTATCTGGGATATGCAGAGGCGCTCCGCATGGCCTACCTGCTTGGTTCTTTCTATTATGTCTTCAAGCTTGACCGTTGGCCACTCAACTCTTATGAAGTTCTTCTTGGAGTATTCCATGTCCCTTGCCTTCTGCAGTCCGCAGTATGCGCACGTAGCGTGGCATCCAGATGGGTAGGTGAGCAGTGTATTTATACAGCTAAGTTTAGTGTTTCTATAGAATTGACCCGGGATAAGCCCCAGGGTCATAGCTGCTGCCCAGCTTATCTGAAGATATTCAGGACTTTCCTTCTGCTGGGTTAGGTTTTCCAATAGGAGCTTGTTCATACTCTAACCTCCCGTATAGATTACTGCATGTATTATACTTCAGAAACGGGCAAATAGATTAAGAGTAAAGGTATCCGAAGAGCTGATACTGTCACTATTAAAGGACTTTCGCTTATACTCGAGGGAAATTCCCCACCTGTTCCAACTCACCGATGCACCCCCAAAGGCCTGAAAGCCGACGGTGTTCTCGTCGCCGAGAGTTCCTATGTTGGTGTTGGTTAAAGGGTCGCTGGCGTCTATACCGAACCTGTTTGCGGACACGCCTCCCCCTCCATATAGAGAAAGACCCGAGCCTAAGTTCACGAGTAGCTTACCGTTGAGTTCAACAGTGGTGTAAACAAAGTCCAGCCTGCAAAGTCCGTAACCCCTGCAGTAAAACAGTCCAATACTGTCCCTTCCATATCCCAGCTCAAGGCTTGGCCCTGCGTAGATAAAAGTGGTTAGGGGAAACATCTGCTCACCGTAGAGGGAGACAAACCAGTCCATCGTGGTGCTATCGTTACCTTTCCAGTTTATCCGTGTATTTCCGAGCTTTATACCTACTTCCAGGGAGTAGGACAGGGACAGACTTAGAAGCAATAAAGCTAAAATCCTTATCATTAACAACTATTTTATAACCCATATGGAGAGTCTATGCTTTAGGATTAGTGAGGGTATTTTCCTGCACCTTCAGAAGGATAGGGACTTGATTATAAAAGCGGAGCTTCTCAACAGATGGCACGGTTTCCTGAGCCCTGCTCCTGCGTGGGTCAGGGACTATCTTCAGGGAAAGAGAGATATATACCTGCCTTGGGAAGAGCTTGAGCTGAACTACTATAGTGAAAGAGTTCTTAAGATTTATAGAGCTCTCAAAAGCTTAACAGAGCCGGGTAAGCTTATATCCTACTCCCAGCTGGGAAGTCTTGCAGGGGAACACCCGAGATTCGTAGCATACTGCATGAGAATTAACAGGTTCCCACTGATTATTCCATGCCACAGGGTCGTAGCCAAAAGGGGTCCCGGTGGATTTTCCTATGGAGTAAGGATGAAGCTGAAGCTAATTGAATTTGAAAAGAAGCTCTTCATTCGGGCTCAACGACCACACAGTGATACTCATCTATGTAGCGCTTCAGGGCCTCGTTGACCTGCCCAAGAGACACATCCCTTATCCTGCGGGGGAACTCCTCATCCATACGCCAGCCAAGCCCCATAACCTCGTAGAAGCCCAAGTACCAGGCCTGCCTCAGCCTCGTCTGGTGGTCAAGTAGAAAATCTCCCACTATCTTGTTCTTGGCTATTTCTATGTCCTTCTCCTCTAAGGATGGGTTTTTTACTATTCTAATCATGTCCCGCAGGGCGTCTTCCTTCTTTGACGGCGATGTTCCTATGTATGCAAAGAGCCTGGGAGCGGACAGACGTGTCGGATAGAAAGCGTAAGTGGCGTAGGCGTAGCCCCTTTTCTCCCTAAGTTCCTGGAATAGCTTGGAGGTCATACCATCTCCAAGAGCGCTTGCCAAAACCTTGAAAGTAAAGTAGTCCTCGCTCCTGTAGAAAGGCGCATTGAAGGTGCACAGTATGGTTGCCTGAGTTCCCTCTCTCTTGACTCTGACGACTTTCGTATCGGTTATGGGAGCGTTTACAGGCTTTACATCTATGCTCCCATCGGGTATATCGGAGAAGGTCTCTTCAAGCAAAGCTATCATCTCTTGAACTCTCATGTCACCCGCAAAAGCCACTACGATATTGCCCCCTCTTACCAGATGAGACAACCTCCTCAGGAGATCATCCCTGGATATTTTTACTACGCTATCTTCCGTCCCCAGGGGTGAGTTTTCATAAGGAGTCCCCCTGTAGGTGAGCTTCCTCAAGTGTTCCATAGCAAATTCCATACCCCTTTCCCTCTTTGACCTTATCGCAACTACTGTATTCTTTTTTTCCCTGTTTATGTCTTCTTCTCTGAGCAGGGGACGGGAGAGTATATCCCTGATAACGCTGAGGGCTTCTTTTAGACCCTCCACCTTGGTTGAGAACCCTATCTCGGAAAAGTCGTTACCTGAAGAAGAGTATATGTATCCTCCGTATTTTTCAAAGGGCATAGATATCTCATACGAAGACGGGTAGTTCTCTGAGCCTTTCAATAAAAGTGTAAAGAGCAGATGTGTCTCTCCAGGTATCTTTTCCGCATTCAGGCCTCCCCGAAAAAACACCACCGCGGACACTATACCTTTTCCCTCGGTTTCTTTAGCTATCAGCTTTACACCGTTAGACAGCTTCTTTTCCACTACAGGACCTCCGAACGACAGAGTTATAAGGAGTAGATACAGGATTAGAACCATCACCGCTCAGTCTTCTCTCTCCACCTTAACTTTGTAACCTTCCTTGCCTACATAGTAACCTGCAGCACCACCTACCGCAGCACCCACCATAAAGGAACAACTGCTGGT
>CAYSNS010000090.1:0-5525 GCA_964432395.1 uncultured Aquifex sp.
ATTTTGAGGGGCAGTCTCGGATCTTCCAGAACTACGAGACCATACTTCCTTGGGTTGTGAGAGGAGCTGATGAGTTTACCCAGGAGCTTAGGCACCAGGGGGTATCTGTTTTTGACCTCGAGAGCCATGCCCCTTCCCATTGCCAGTTCCCCATTCTTCTTGATATAGGAGTTGCCGGTGAATATCAGCACGTCGGCCTTGTCTATGTTTTCCCAGATATTACCTATCATGAGTTTCATCGCCGCCTCCTTCAGACAGCGGAAAGCCCTTTGGGGCTTCCTCATTCAAATAAGAGAACGAGTTCGGATTTATGTTTGATGAGAAACTCCTCAACAGCTTTTCTGTGGATGTCCGTGAAAGGATGCTCAAGGAGAAGTACGGCCTGCCGTTCGCCTTGCCCCACTTCTATTTTCACATTCCCTCCAACCAAAATCACCTTTGCCGGTTGCACTGCTCTTGCAACCAGATACAGGTCGATCAAAGTTTCTCTTTCCAGCTGGGCACAGAGATCCCTGTAAGGATAGGGTTCGTCCTGTATGAACTCAAGTTCAAGGGGGTTTACGGGCATTTCAACGGCTCTGAGTTTGAGCCAGTTGTATTTCTTGACGATCTCAGGGAAGATGGGTTCAAATTCCTTCTCTTTATCCCCGGGCACGTCAAAGAATATTTCTCTGCCCAGGTAGGTAAAACTGAAAGGAGAGCTTTTTTCTGTGAGGTTAAACTCAGTATTCCTCACTTTCATTTTCTTCCTCTTCAGGGAATATAGAGTACATGACCATCATGTTTGCTACAATCCCTCCTTCTTCCACAGCCTCTATGAAGCTATCTATTTTGCTTATTCTCGTGTAGTTAACTCTGCCGTAAACTCTCAGAAGCCAATTTCTGGTCCTGTTCGGTATGCTCTCACCTTCCGGAAAGGTGTCAGCCAGCGCGCAATCGTGATCAGGGATGTAAACGACGTATACTCCTTTCTCTTTTATAACTATAAAGCTGCGCTGAACTTCGGTATTTAAGTCGGGCTTTCTCAGGTTAAAGGGGAGAAACACCTTCCCGTCTACTTTTTCAACGGCGTTCTTCTCAAGGATCGTCTTCATGTGATCGACAGCTTGTTTTATTACATCCTCGGAAGCAAAGTACGGAGCTACTTCCAGTGCTTTGTAATAGAGTTCCTCCGTGTCTATTTCCAGCCTGTCACCTATTTTGGGTGCATAGAATTCAAATGTTGAGCTGTGAACACTCGTGAATATAGAAACGGGAACGAACACCTTTTTCATGCCCTGCCTCCTTATATGTACACGCATTCAAAGGTTGCACACGGCTCCCTTTTACACAGCTTTTCAAAGTCCTTCTTTGATACTCCGAAATAGGTATGTGTGCCGTTTCCTTTGATGTAGGTCAGCAGGTAGTTCTTCTTCTTTATTTTCTCCAGCTTTTTCTCCTTGCTGACCTTGAATTGCTTTATCTTCAACTTTGGAGCGTTCATTACCAGTGCTACTCCTTTGACGATCAGATCCCTGTCAAAAGATCGCAACATTATCATGACCGTATCTTTGTAAACTCTAATGTCATCAAACTTGTCCGAGACGATTCTCATCATCACCTTGTATTTGGGTAAGAGCTTCCCGACCTTTTTTGCAATCTCTTCCTTACAATCAATCTCAATCCATATAACTTCTGTGTCCGTGAAGAGATAATATTTTCTTACAAGTTCAAACTTGCCTGTGCTCACTTCTCTTATCAGCAGACCCACTCCCCGGCTCTTTTCTATCAAGTCGGCGAGTTCCTCAAGTGTATATGCCATGATAGGTCCTCCTATATCCACACACTTACGTAGGTTTGTATGGTAAATTCCTCTGAATCCTCAATCTCCGGGAAGTTCGAGTAAACGTGTGTTTCGAAAGCATCAAATTCCGCCAACTCCTGGATCTCATTTTCAAGGGCGACTATGAATTCTTCGGGTGTGATTATGTCGGGTATAAGGGCAAAGATTTTTACCCGGTCTTTTGCATTCTCCGCTTTTACGACCAGCCCGAAGCCTGTATCAAGATTTTCAAGCTCCCAGGGCTCTGCTTGTGTCACGAGGTAAATCTCCTCAAAGGTGCACGGGACCAGCTCTCCGGTAATTCCCTTTTCCGCATATCTCTTTATCAGCTCCCAGGTTCTGTTCCCGACAGGTTCGATGTGAAAGAGCCCGGTGGCATCGCTCAGGAAGCTTGCACAGGGTATGTCGCTTTTTACAACGATTGCCGTGTTGTCGGTCATTGAGACTACGGCATAACCGCTCATGGCGGCTTTTACCAGTGTATCCTGCGGTAACCAGTCTGACGTTTTCAGAACAGCTGCTTCAACGACTTCTACGTTTATCTTGCCGTAGTGTGTTTCAAGGCTTCCTATGCCGTCTACTGACGTCGTGTAGAGGAAGGTATCACGGTCATCTCCAAAACTTACCTTGTAAACGTTCATGTTACCCCTCCGCTGTAGAGAGTATAGGAGCTTGTTCGCGTTACCTCTTTCCCGAAGTAAAAACACGTCGGACACCTCAGGTCGTTGTCAACGGTTATTTTTTTACTCGTTGAACAGGCACGGCAGTATACACTGTAGGCTTTTAACAATACCTTTATGTGCTTGTATTCACCGTGCTTCAAGGGGAAGCCTTTTTCCGCATTGAAGGTTTTGTCCTGACTTTCAACCGCAGCCCACTCTCCTGAACTTATCGGTTCCGAGGCTATGATACCTTCTTTGTTTACAAAGAGAGTTCTTTCCTCATCCTTGTGGAAGAGAATTTTCTTTTCTTTCGGGTCAAATATGAAAACCACACCCGTTCCCTCCAGCAGTCTAAATAGAAAGTCCTTTCTGACTTCCCTGTAGAAAAGGAGTATGCCGTGGGTGTCCGATACGGCTTCGGACAGCATGGTGTGAAACTCCCTCTTCGTCCCGTTCTGAATTACAAATATGCTTTTCTCTTTATCCCACACGGGATGGGCGGTTTCTATAGATATGCTGCCGGTGCTTCTCTTCCTGTTGTGGGCTATAAACCACTTTACGGTGTCTATCTTTCTTTCCTGCATCTCCTTCTCCAGATTTTCCAGAAACTCCTCAAGATACATGGCTTTTGCAAAAAGGAATCGCTCACCCGTAAAGAGAGCGATTCCGTAAGAATCTTCTCCTCTGTGTTCAAGGGCTGTGAAGCCCTCTTTCAGCACCTGGAGCACTTCTTCTGGTTTTGAGGGTTTTATCTTACCTACTATGCCACACATACGCTTTCCTCCTTTTCTGCGATTTCAAAAATGAGTTCATTTATTGCAACGGCATCTATACTGGTGAGCGAGTAAAACCTCGGGCGTATAGCAGGCGCCTGCCCTATTGAACGATACTCGGGACACCTTTTCTTAAGTATCCTGTAAAGGAGCCTTGCTGTTTCAGGTTCTATGTCCCTGTAACCGAACATATTTTCAGCGTCAAGGTTTATCAATCTATCCATTACCCTGTCGGCCTTTTCAATCAATGCTCTTGATGGTTTTTTGCCTTCGTAGAGGGCTTTTATTATTGCGAGCCCTCTGTTTATAACTCCGTTGAATAAGTCTTCAAGGTCATATATTCTTATTTCCCATGTTTCGGGCTTGTCCTCTCTCTCTTCTGAGTATGCTATCGGTCTGAACCTTACGTTTCTCTTCCACTCCCTTCTATACGGTCTGTAGCTTCCCCATATATGGTGGGAGTGTAGGAATCTCAGGGACGGATTGTATTTGAACTTGTTGTAAACGAGCAGCTTTTCTACGAGTCCTACATCCTTTATCACGTCCATGTCAAGGTGTAAATGAACTCCGCACGATGCGACTCCATCTGCTATCGGTATCAGGACAGATTTCAGCGGTATCCCATACTGTTTGCCCTTGGTTATCTCCCTCAGGTCATTCCTTATCGACCCTATGTCTATCGTATTCTCAAATAGGTAAGTTTTTTCATACATCCCATGGTAGAACTCTCTCTTGAGTCCAAATTCTTGAATGAGCTCTGTACCCAGAAGTGTGATGTGCCCGGATTTTCTGAGCGTAAAAAACTCCACCTCAACACCGATCTTCATCTTTGTCCTCCCGGGCGGCTATCCAGCCGCCCTCACCCTTTATATTTGTTGAACCTTAAGGGCTTTAACGATTTGTCCGCTTACGATGTCGTCTTTTATGTATCCCTCTATGGAAAGGCTTCTCCCCGAAGGGGCATTCCATGCTTCTACGGGGATCTTCTTTCCGTTTTCGTCCTCTATGAGCAGGAGTTCTCTTGTCTTTTCTTCATCCGAGTAAGAAAGGAACCGCTTTATTACCTTACCTTTCAGATAGACCCTTCCCTTGCGGAAACCTTCCAGGAAGGAAAGCCTGCTTACCTTCAGAATTATCCTTCCTTTCCTGTCCCTGAAGGGCAATCCTTCCACCTTAACCGTCCTGCCCTTGAGCTTAAGGGGTTTTCTGGTTTCAAATACGCAAGCAAGCCCTGTGTCCAGAACAAGGAAATGCCTGATCCTGTTATCCTCCTGTTTTTTCAAAACATACTTAACTTTTCCTATCGCAAGCATGTTTACACCTCCCTTTCAGTTTGTTATGGTCGGCAGAAAGACGGCCGGGCTTTCCTCGCACCCGACTTCTTTCCTGAAAACGAAAACTTTTACTCTGTTGTCCGTGCGAGGATTTATGAACTCGTGTGCAGTTTCAAAACCTGTACCTGTCATTACCCTTTCTGCTTCCGGGGTTGACGTCGTGGCAAGGACAATCGGAGCGGGTATCTGTTTGAGAACCTCTTTTACGATCTTTTTGCCGTAGCCCCTGTTTCTGTATTGGGGGAGAACGTAGAGGTGCCTGATTTCTGTTGCGTACCAGGATACTTTCAGAATTGCAGCAAAGCCTATGAGTTTACCGTTTTCTTCATATACTCTGTAAGCAAGCGGATGAAGAATGCGAGCGTCCGGGTTATAGCCTCTTACCGACTCGATTATCAGCTTATACTCCTTCGGTGTAGGTATCCTCATCAGTCTTCCCTCCTCAGGTATGCCTGCCAGAAAAGCAGTCTTGCTTCCGGAACAACGTATGGTTCTATGTATTTGAGAAGTTCCTTCCTTACGTAGAGAAAGGGGTTGGTGTGGTAGGAAGTTTTATCCTTGAAAGATCTGTAGTATCCGTATGTAAGGTCTTTCATAGCTATGGTAAACATGATTATGTCCTTGTAGTTTTTAGCTTTAGTGCTTCCTCCTCTGACCTCCAGGGTCGGAACGTTACTTTCGAGGTTTTCTAGGTTAAGCCAGCAGTAGCGGGTTATATAGTTGCCAAGTCTACTTGAGTACCTATTGAATCCTCTTCCAAAGAGCTTCGGAAGATCAACGTATCTTTCTATGCTCTTTAGTTGCTGTGCGAACTCCGTGTAAAATCCTTCAAGCATGTCGTGATCCAGTTGTTCAGGAAAGCTTATGTGGACGTGAAATCCCGAGTACTCTCCGTGCTCTGATACAAGCTTCAGGGCTTCAAGCCTTTTAACGA
>CAYSNS010000091.1:0-5503 GCA_964432395.1 uncultured Aquifex sp.
CGTAGTTGAGGTTCAGGAAGCGCTCTTCATCGTGTATCTCTACTTCCAAAGTTCCTCTTTCCGTTTCTATTATGAAGGGAAAGGCCCACGGGTCGGAGAGAGTATCCACCGAAGGGTCTTCTCTCCTTAGTCCCTGAAGGATGTAAGGCAAGATTGATGTAAGGGCGTGGTAAGCCTGCTGTTTTGTGTAAAGGTCCGTGATAAATCGGGAGGTTGAGGAAGAGGACTGCAGGGAGGAAACCACGTAACCCGTCATTATAAGGAAAAAAGAAAGCACCAGGGCTACTATCACGTTACCTTGCCACTTCCCACTCCGTTATTAGCTGGTTTCCCCTCCTGAAGTGGGAACGCAGTCTCAGGTGGAGTATGTTCTTGAGCTTTTTAAAGCCTTCTCCTCCCACGAGGGTAGGGACGTTCTCACCACCAACTATTACAGGAAGGTGTATGAGCCTTATCTCGTCCACAATACGCCTTCTTACAAACTCCCAGTTTATTGATGCTCCCCCTTCAACCATGAGGGTCTTTATACCCATCTCATAAAGTTTGGGAAGCAAGATGTCGAAATCTACCAGCTCATCGCCCGCAGTTATCACCTGTGCGCCTTTTGCCTTTATCTTCTCTATACGTTCTTTTGGTGCTCCTTCAGTGGTGGCTATAACGGTAGGCGCCTCCTCGGTGTTCAGAACGTTTGCATCCAAGGGGACATTCGCTGTTGAGCAGGGTATCACCCTTGTAGGATTTTTACCTTTGACATATCTCACCGTCAGGCTCGGGTTATCGGTTCTTACGGTCTCACACCCGACCATTATTCCGTCAACTTTAGCCCTTATCTCGTGCAGATACCTGTAAGCCTCTTCATCCATAAGGCTCATGAGCTCTTTTGAAGACGCTCCTCTGTAGAGGGTAAGCTTTCCGTCTATGCTTACTTCGGACACTATTATCACGTAAGGTCTGCGGGTCATCATTCATACTCCCTTCCGTAGTGCTTGTATAGGTATATTATCCTTGTAAGTAGCGATATTAGGGTGAGAAAGGCTATTAGCTTTATGCCGAAATTCAGCCCGAGGGGAAGGTGCGCTCTCTCCAGGAGTGCGAAAATAACCAAGGTTATATGAGTCTCCGGCCTGCCAAAGAATCCTACACCCTCAAGGGGGTCGTTAATCTTTCCCTTAATACGCTGAGAGTAACCTATCTCCGCGTAGGCAACGGGCTTTATGAAGGAGTGTAGCATGGATAGGGTTACCGCAGTCACCGCTACAAAGGGGGAGGCAAAGGTAAAGCCTACCGCTCCAAGGACAAAGCCGTCCACCCACTTGTCCGCTATCCAGTCAAAGACCGCTCCGAACTTGGAGCTTTTGTCCGTTTCTCTGGCCACCACACCATCGAGCAGGTCAAAGAGTCCTGAGAGGACGAAGAAACCTACCGCGGTGAGCACCTTCTCGTGATAGAAAAAGTAGGCGGAAAGGGTTCCCAGAAAGAGGGATATAAGGGTTATAAGGTTCGGATGTATGCCCCTGCGAGCCATAACGAGCCCGAGGGGAAGATAGAGCTTCTTCAGATGCTCCCTTTTACTGGTCAGGTTCATTTAAGCTCCTTTCCTGTTATCCAGGGCATCATCTTCCTGAGCTCTTCTCCTACCTTCTCTATAAGGTGCTCCCTGTCTCTTTCCAGAAGGGCGTGGTAAACGGGCCTTCCCGCCTTATTTTCAAGAACCCACTCCCTTGCGAACTCTCCCCTCTGTATCTCCTTAAGTATTTTCTCCATGAGGGGCTTAACCGCTTCATATATCCTGTCTCCTCTTGTGACATCTCCATATTTGGCTGTGTCGGATATGGAATACCTCATTCCCGCTATGCCGTATTGGTATATGAGGTCCACTATGAGCTTGAGCTCGTGAAGGCACTCAAAGTAGGCAACCTCCGGCTGATAGCCTGCCTCTACAAGCGTTTCAAATCCCGCCTTTATAAGAGCGGTTACCCCTCCGCACAGAACGGACTGCTCACCGAAGAGGTCCGTTTCGGTCTCTTCTCTAAAGGTGGTTTCTATCACTCCCGCCCTTGTTGCTCCGAGGCCTTTTGCATAAGCCAAGGCGGTGTCCAGACATCCGCCCGACGCATCCTGATATACCGCGACCAGAGCGGGAACTCCCTTGCCTTCTTCGTACATCCACCTGACCAGATGTCCCGGACCCTTAGGAGCTACCATGAACACGTCCACATCGGGAGGAGGAACAATCTGCTTGAAGTGTATGTTAAACCCGTGAGCAAAGGCAAGGGTTTTTGATGGGCTCAGGTTAGGTTCTACACACTCTTTGTAAAGCTCCGGCTGGACCGTGTCTGGGACGAGGAACATTATGATATCCGCCACCTTAGAAGCCTCCGAAGGCACCAAGACCTCAAAGCCGTCTTTCTGTGCTTTTTCTCTTGACCTGCTTCCTTCGTGCAGTCCTATTATGACTTCTACACCGCTGTCCCTGAGATTCAGGGCGTGAGCGTGTCCCTGGGAACCGTAGCCGAGGATAGCGACCTTTTTGCCTTTAAGTGGGTCTAAAGAGGCGTCGGAGTCGTAGTATATCTTAGCCATTTCTTACCTCCAGAGCTTTTCTATGAGAATTATATACCAACACCTCCGCAATGATTTCGTTGGCAAGTAACATGAACTCTTCCCTTATGCCAAGCCTTCCTTTATCTTCTTCAAAGAACTCCGTAAGGTGGGGAGGAATAAGCTTGCGCTCTTTGCCGTCTAAACCCAGCCTGAGCCTGAGCCTGAGCATCAGCGACTCTTCAAAGAGCTCTTCTTCCGAAAGGCTTATCACTTTTTCTACGGGCTTTCCGCCTTCCAAAACCTTTTTTGCGTAAGAGACTATATTTTTCGTGTTTGCGTAACGCTTTTTCTCAAAAAAGCCCCATGCGGAGACTCCAAGTCCAAGAAACTCTTCCATAGTCCAGTAAAGGAGATTGTGCCTGCACTCTTTCCCCATAAGTGACCAGTTGGATATTTCGTAGCGTTCGTATCCGAGTCTTTTCAGGCCTCTCCATAGTTTATGGTAAATCTCCTCAAGCTCTTCTTCCCGAGGTAGGTCTACGTTACCCTTTTTCACCTCAAGGCCCAGAGGAGTTCCCTCGTAGGGTGTGAGCATGTAGGCGGAAACGTGGTCAGGTCGGAGCTCTTCTATGTAGCTGAGTTCAAGCTCTATATCCTCGGGCTTCTGTCCGCTGTAGGCGTAGATTAAGTCTAAGTTTATGTTTTCTATACCCGCTTCGCGTGCGAAGCTATAAGCCTTCAGCGTATCATCAACGCTATGCTTTCTACCCAAGGCTTTCAGCCCTTTTGCGGAAAAGCTCTGGGCACCTAAGCTCAGACGGTTTACCCCCAGGCTCTTTAATTCCTTGGCTTTTCTGTTGGTAAGAGTTTCCGGATTCGCTTCTACCGTTATCTCGGTGCGGGAGGTTATGCCAAAGAGCCTGTCTACGACCTCAAGGATATTCCCTAAGTGCTCCTCGCCTAACAATGTGGGAGTCCCACCGCCGAAGTATACGCTCCCAAGGTCTGTATCCAGTTCCCTGTATAGCTCCGCCTCCCTTATGAGCGCTTCAACATACTCCTTATAACCCACAGGTGATAACACAAGGGAGGTAAAGTCACAGTAAGGGCACTTGTAAGAACAGAAGGGTATGTGTATGTAAACTCCCTTAATAATATCCATTGGTGAATATTAAGGATAGTTCTTATGGAACAGTTGTGCGAGCCCAGCTAAGTTCGTTGTCCGCAATGCAGACCCCATTCAATCTACAGCTGACGTAGTCACTCCAGCTCCCGCTTGTTGCCTCCATAGTCATGGACACAGAGTTTACGTTCGAGCTATTGGGTATGTAGCCTACACTCCACCCCAGCAGGGAAATATCAGGGAATGTATAAGTGTAAGAAGAAGAGGAGCCTAACCATCCACTGCTCAGGTCTATGGTCCATCTGTAGATGTAAGAATTGTAGAAGATGTTGAACCTGTAAAACCTAAGAGTGTGTCCTGCAACTCCATGATTCCAGCTGTCCCAACTTAAGCTTATACGCTGTGGGATTCCTACAAAGCTTTTGGTTACACTCCCGCTGTATTGGTTAGGCTTGAGGTTACATGTCCTGTTTGAGAAAGTTTTATATATAGCTTCTATCCCCCTTGACCCACTAAAGTCATAGACAAAAAGCCATCCTCCGTTGCCTACCAAACTATCAGGAATGACCTTAGTAATTGCAACCGTTGAAGAACTTGTAAAGGACTTTAGAAGAACATTTGTTCCTTCCCAAAAAGCCAGAGCGAATCCTGTATAATCCGGGTCAGAACAGTTAAATGTGGCGGTAGAGCTATCTGCATTGACTCCTGAGTTGAAGTCAATATTCTGAGTTGTGTTACCGCTTATGTTCAAAGCTTTTTTGAAGACTTTCACAGGATTTGAACTCGGGTCGTATTCAATTGCAAAGATAGGCTTTTGTTCGGGATAGACAGAAAAAGAGTATGAAGAACCGCTGGCGTTGTATGTAGAGTAACGCCAGAATATCCTGGCGGAGGAGCCTGATGAGTAAGTTATGTTACCTGACAGTGTGAAAGGTTCAGGCCTGCAAGATAGGACTACTTTATCCATCTCGGATATGTTTGCATGAAAAATCCTGCCTTTACCATCGTTAGTGCACAGAACCATAATTCCATACTTGCCAGAGGTGTTGAGAGTGTAGGTTGTCTTGCCTGGAGCACTGGAACCACTACCGCTTATATCTACCCACGGCAGGTTTCCATCTTGAAAAGCTATCAGGTGTGGTCCTCCAAGAACTTCAACTGTGAGAGTTGGCCCTCCAGAGCTACCTCCTCCACAGCTGTAGATTGCAAATAAAGCTGTGCTCAGCAGTAGTCTTTTCATTGTATCCACCTCCTATGTATTTAGTGACTCGTCTAACAGGAGAAGGTTCATTTGTTCTCTTTTGGACGAAGCAAAGGGAGCTATATGAGTAATCTCATACTAAGCGTGGGTTTGGATTATAATACAGCGGATGCGGATACTGGTTACCGGATGTGCAGGGTTCATAGGATGGCAGGTTAGTAAACTCCTGCTGGAGCAGGGAAACGAGGTAGTGGGTATAGACAACATGAACCCTTACTACGATGTGAGACTAAAGGAATGGAGGCTTGAGGACTTAAACAGTGAAAATAACTTCACCTTCTACAGGGTGGATGTAGAGGATATTGATGCTCTGAAATATGTGTTCAAGAGGCACACCTTTGACGTTGTCATAAACCAGTCCGCGAGAGCAGGAGTGAGATACTCCATAGAAAACCCCTGGGTGTACGTAAGAACCAATGTTCAGGGGACACTTAACATCCTCGAGCTCATGAAAGAGTTCAAGGTCCCCAAACTTGTGCTCGCTTCCACCTCCTCCCTGTATGCGGGCCAACCGCTACCTTTTAAGGAAGACCTGCCGGTAAATACTCCCATATCACCCTACTCCGCCTCCAAGA
>CAYSNS010000092.1:0-5468 GCA_964432395.1 uncultured Aquifex sp.
TCACGAGGTCCGTTTCCATTCCAAACCTCCTTAGGAAATTAAGAATATTATGATAACCCGAATTGCCATGCACTTGACATTCAGGGAACTCCAGAAGAACATATAGGTATGGTTTTTGAGAGGGCAAAGGGACTGGTCAGAAAGGTTACCCTTGAGCTTGTCTATGAAGTGGTAGACGAAAGAACCAAGGAAATAATCCAGAAAATAGAAGAGCTTGAAAGGAAAAGAGAGGAGGACTTCAAATACCTAAACCAGAAGATAGATAACCAGACCGGACAGCTAAGGGGAGAAATAGCACAGCTCAGGAATGAGATAAAAAGGCTTGATGAAAAGATAGACAATCAGACGGCCCAGCTTAGACAGGAGATGGGTCAGCTTAGAGATGAGATAAAGAGACTTGATGAAAAGATAGACAATCAGACGGCTCAGCTCAGGCAGGAGATAGGTCAACTCAGACAGGAAATGAACCAGCTCAGACAGGAGGTAAAGGAAGAAACAAACCAGCTCAGGCAGGATATAACTCAGATAAACCACAGGATAGACACCGTCATTCAGATGCTTTCAGAAGTTCTCAGAAGGTGATCCGTGGGTTGTTTTGCTACCCCGCAAGTCGGGTTAGTCTATACCGAGTCTGTCCCATATCCTGTCTATCTTTTCCTTTACCTCGGGAGACATCTCTATTACCTTGGGCCATTCCCTCGGGTATCCCTCTTCCTTCCACTTGGTGGTTGCGTCTACTATCATCTTTCCTCCGAAGCCCACCTCGTTGGTTGCGTGGTCAAGGACATCTATGGGACCCTTTGTAATTACCACGTCCCTTGCAGGGTCAACGTTGTTACCCCAAGCCCAGAGAACCTGGTTTATGTCCTGAACATCTACCCAGTGGTCAAAGACGATTATGTGCTTCTCTAAGGACATCAAACCCATGCCTAAGAGGGCGTGTGCTACCTTGTATGCATGTCCGGGAAACCTCTTCTCTATGGATACGAAACAGAAGTTGTGAAAACAGCCCTCCGCAGGCAGATGGTAGTCCACAACCTCGGGCAGGTTGAACTTTATCAAAGGTAAGAAAATCCTCTCGGTAGCCCATCCTAAGTATTTGTCCTCCTGGGGAGGTATTCCCACTATGGTGTGCAAGAACAGGGGTTTTCTCCTCATCACTATGGCGGTAACGTGCATCTGGGGATACTTGTCCACCGGCGTGTAGTATCCCGTATGGTCTCCGAAGGGTCCTTCGTCCACAAGAGGCTCCTGCGGGTCAACGTAGCCCTCTATCACTATCTCCGCATTGGCGGGATACTCTAAGTCCACCGTTACACCCTTCACAAGCTCAACGGGTCTCTCCATAATTATCCCTGCAAAGAGGTATTCGTCCACCTCCGGTGGCAGGGGAGCACTTCCCACGTAGGGCAGGGGAGACTCACCGCCGAGCACAACAGCCACCTCAAGCTTCTTGCCCAGCCTCTTAGCCTTCCAGAAGTGGTGGTTCCCGTGTTTGTGTATCTGCCAGTGGACTGCGAGGCGGTCTCTATCAAGAACCTGTAACCTGTAAAGTCCCACATTCCTTATACCGCTCTCGGGGTCTTGGGTTACGGTCTGAGCAAAGGTTATGTATCTGCCCCCGTCCTCGGGCCAGCACTTGGGTATAGGTAGCCTGTAAAGGTCAGGCTCCTTGTCTATGACCTCATGAACAGGCGCTTTTTTGACGGCCTTCGGCAAGGCATCGTTGAGTTTCTTAAGCTCTGGAAGGCGCTTTAGTTTTTCCAGAAAGGTTTTGGGCACTTCGGGTCTGAGTATCCTGTAGAGCTTCCAGCCTATGTCCTCCAAGTTTTCATAACCCAGGGCGAGCTTTATCCTCTCTTCGGAGCCGTAGAGGTTGGCTACTATGGGAATATCGTAACCCTCCACGTTTTCAAACAGGAGTGCCTTGCCCCCTCCGGGCATCTTTGAGACCCTGTCTATCACCTCGGTTATCTCAAGCTCGGGGGAGAGCTTCTCCTTTATACGAACGAGCAAGCCCCTGTGCTCCAAAGCCTTTACAAACTCACCGATACTCTTAAAGGGCATTTGCCACTATTATAGAAGGTTAGCAAGGGATATATTTATACAAGATGGCAAAGGAGAAGGAAGAGCTTAAGGTAGAGGGCTTAGAGGAGCAAGTTGAAAGCCTGAAGCGGGACCTGTTTAAGCTATTTGAAGGCTTTATACCTCCCAAGGAGGTCCGTCAGGAGATAGTCAAAAATCTATACACCATGGAGTTATCCTTTCTGAAGATAGTGAAGGCTGTTCTCGATTATCAGGTAGAGTCATTGGAAAAGAAGACAGCGGGAAGGAGAAGTAAAAAGGCCAAGCGCATAAAAGTAGAATAGACTATATAGGCTATGGGTAAACTTCTTGCGCCTTCCATACTGGCGGGAGACTGGTGGAATATAGGAGAGCAAATAGAGGCAACTGTGAAGGGCGGGGCTGATATGCTCCACTTCGATGTCATGGACGGACGCTTCGTTCCCAATATAACAGTAGGACCAGAGATACTCTCTCATATAAGAAGAAGGGTCAGTCTTCCCGTAGATGCCCATCTGATGATAGAAGAGCCTGACAGATACATACCCTCCTTTGTGAAGGCGGGAGCAAACTGGCTAAGCGTTCACGTAGAAAACACTCCTCACATACACAGGACTCTTACCCTGATAAAAGAGCTTGGAGCTAAGGCGGGAGTTGTTCTAAATCCGGGAACGCCGGTAAATGCTGTAGAAGAAGCCCTGCACTATGCGGACTATGTTCTGCTTATGTCCGTTAATCCGGGATTCAGCGGTCAGAGCTTCATAGAGCGTTCCTTAGAAAGGCTGGAAGCTCTTAGGGAGCTAAGGGACAAGGTAAATCCCTACTGCCTGATTGAGATAGACGGAGGGATAAAAGATACCAATATAGTGCAGGTAGTAAAGGCTGGTGCGGACATAGTCGTTGTAGGCTCAGGCATATTTGCTGGCGAGGATATAGAAGGTAAGACGATGAAACTCAAGGAGCTTATCTCTTCCGCAGTGGCAGTTTGATGTCCCTTAGGTTAAACACGTTGAATACTAAAAACACTTCCCTCAGATAGTCCTTGCCTTCTCCATAGTAGGTTCTCTTGAAATCCAGTCTCAAAGCCCAGCAAGCCCCTTTAATACCGATAAAGAGTTTACGGTAAAGTTCTCTACCGCTCAGTGTATCTCTGGTCAAGTACGCTCCCATAAATACAGACCTGTATTTAAGTTCCCCCCTCAACGAGTATTGGTCAGATATTCTATTCTTGTAGCTATCTTTAGAGGTAAAGTAGCTCGCACCCAGCGATAGGTGCTCAAAGTTCATAGACAAGGAGCTAACATGCTGGGCAAAGGTTCCAAGGTTCATGTCGTAGGTAAAGTCCTGAGAGATGGAAAGCCACTCTACAGGGTAGATGCTGAGGATACCCCTCACCGGCAGAAGGGGCTTTTCTATGAGCCTGCTGTCGGTCGGAAACCTGTAGGAACGGAGCAGGTTGTATCCACCTTCCAGGAACAATGAAGCTACGTTTCTACCTTTAAAGCTTACAAGTCCGCTATACCTGAGTCTGAAATTGTTTTCCCTGACTACTTCATCAAAGTTATCAAACTGGGGAGGGTTGAAGTTCTCGGGGGAGAACCTGTAAACCGTTTCAAAAGTGCTATCAAGCTCCAGACTCCCGAACCTGTCATGCCTAAATAATGGGACTCTGTTTTCAAGGCGAAAGGAGGTTATACGCTCATCAAAGGGTTGGGAAGCTTTCTCATTGAAGTAAAAGTTGTTTATTATATCCAAGCTCGTATAGGTTCGAAGACCAAACAGGTTTGTGCTGGTCTCCAGCCTGGGCAGGAAGATTAGCCTTGATGAGCGCGGGGCCTTTTCCCTGTAGAAGTTGGTATATATTGAGGTTAGGCTTATAAAGAAGGGCCCTATCTTCTTGGGTCGCAGGTAAAAACCTCCTTCGGGTAAAAGATGAAGTGTTTTTTCCTGAGAGTCGGACGTAAGGTCATAATAGCTTCTAAGGTTAAAGGAGAGCAGATACTCTTTATCAAAATGTGTATAGGTGATATAGGATATGGTAAAGGGTTTCGTCCTCAAGGTTCTGGAAAAGTAAACGTCTTCGAAAAAGTAGGGGTCAGAAGGTATATCAAGCCCCAGCTTCCATTTTCTGTAACGCAAGCTGAACTCAATACGGAACCTGTTATCCCTAAAAGTTCTTAGATTTCTGCCCGCCCACCACTCTCTGGGAGGAGAGGGCTCCTTGTAGAAGGATAGCTTGGCAGAAAGCCTGCTGTAGGGTGAGAAGGCCTGCCTGTATTCAACGCTTATACCCTTTGCCTGGTCACTCCTGTAGTCAAAGGTAAAGGTCACATCCTTATCTCTGGATATAGCCCAGAAAAAAGGCTGTATATAAACAAAGTCGTTGTATGAACCCGTGCCTATTAGCGGGGGCAATAAGCCTGTCCTCCTGTCTCCTATGGGGAAGGCAACGACCGGAGAGTAGAGTATAGGGACTCTGAAGAACTTCAGTGAGTTTCCCAATGAAAGCACGTATCGTTCGGACACCCTTGCTTTCCAGAAGCACACCTTGAGCTCTTTCCTGTCGGGAGGGCAGGTCGTTATCTCACCTCCGCGGACCTCGTAGAGCTTATCTCCCACCTTTTCAATCCTATCCGCGGTAAAGTAGAATTGCTCAACTCTACCGTAAGCCCTGATAAAGTAACCCCTTTCTCTCCTAAGGTCTATATAAGCTTCGTCTGCCCAGACTTCAAGGGTGTTGTCCAGTTTCCTTATATAAACTCCTTCGTAAGCGAACACCTCTTTTGTCCGAGGGTTGTATTTAACCTTTTGAGCTTTTATGAAGTAGCCTGAATAAAGAGCTTCTACGTCTCCCTCCGCTATTACGTTACCTTCCTCATCTGTGTATAGGAATCTGGAAGTTATCTCCGCAGAGAACACGAAGGAAAAGAGGAGCAAAAGCAGTAAGCTCAGTCCTTTAGCCACTGGAATATTTTATTCTCAAGGGATTTAAGGTCGTGGAACGTATAATCGGGGCGGAAGTTGACCTTATTCAGCTCTTCCTGTCCGTATTTCCCCGTAGTCATGAATATTGTTTTTAGTCCTATACTTTTAGCTCCCATCAGGTCTGTATAGATATCATCGCTTATCAGGTAGACTTCATCGCTCGGTAGTCCCCTCAGAGCAAGCCCTATAAATTCTGGAGATGGTTTTCCCAGGTTGGGAAGCTCCTCCTCATAACTCGTTGCGTGGGCTATCATACGGGCCACAGAACCTGCTCCGGGAAAGTAGAGAGAGTCCGAGTCCTTAACTATTCTGGACAGGTTTACAGGGACTATACTCGCACCTTTCAAGAAGACAGCGGAAACAGCTCTCTTGAGTTTCGAAAAGTCTATATCCTTGTCTTGTCCTATTACAACCGCGTC
>CAYSNS010000093.1:0-936 GCA_964432395.1 uncultured Aquifex sp.
CTTCCTGAGCGAGCCTGTCGGTAAGTTCCTTTATATTAGAAAGGGGAGACTCAAGCCCCCACCATTCGTGAATGATTATAACTGCGGGTCCCTTCTGAGAAGGCTCGGACAGGTAACCGCTTACCTTTGTCCCATTAGCCTCAAACTCCACCGTCCTTCCCATAACGTAACCTCCTGCAGGTTTATCATAATTTTACATGAAGGCACGTGCGGTAGATACCACCATCTAATTTCTTTAAGGGCTCGTAATAATTGACTTCATCCTCACTTAATCATAAATTAGATAATATGAATATTCTAAAAACCTTATATCTTGGAGGCGGACATGGTTATCTTGGTTGCCTTGATGCTCGGTCTTAGTGTAGTGTTCGGGAGCGAAGTGGACAACAGCCTCTTAGATAGGGGCTACAGGGTGTTTCAGGAAAACTGCTCTATCTGCCACAGGGAACAGGCAAACCTATGGGAGTTTCTCAAGGCACGCCTCAGCGTCCTGAGCGGACACCGTCCCGAGAACATTGATGCGCCTCCCATGAACCTCGTATCCGCACGGATAAAGGAGTTCTACCCGAACGAGCTTGAGTTCATAGAGTTCGTTAAAGACTACATAACCCACCCATCAAAGGAAAAGGGACTATGTCAGCCCGCAGCGTATGCATTCTTCGGCACCATGCCCCCTATAGGTCAGACCTTGCCCGAAGAGGACAAGGAGGCTGTCGCTCTGTGGATGTTTTACAGGTATAAGGACATATGGCACGATGTGTTCAGCAGGGTTAAGAAGCTTCAGAAGAAGGTTCAGACAAAGAGGGAAGCCATACCCGAGCTACCATAGAGCCGTATCCTTCTTCTTATTACCTCTTTGACCTCCTCCATAGCGGGTTTTAGAAGTTTGCGGGGGTCTGTTAGCTTTTTCTCTTCACTGAGCAGACGCCTGACAGG
>CAYSNS010000093.1:946-5458 GCA_964432395.1 uncultured Aquifex sp.
GGCAGTAAAGGCAAGTCTCAGGTCTGTGTCGGTGTTAACCTTGTTTATCCCAAGCTCAATTGCGTCCCTGAGAACCTGGTCTGGTAAACCCTTAGCTCCCTTTATATTACCTCCATAGCGGTTTATCTCAGCTACGTATTCATAGTAAACGCCCGATGCACCGTGAAGGACGAGGGGCATGTTGGTCAGCTCTTTCACCTTTTTCAGCCTCTCAAGGTCTATCTCCGCTCTTTCAGAGAACTTAAAGGCTCCGTGGGCTGTTCCTACCGCAGGAGCAAGGGCTGTGATGCCCGTTTCAAGGGCAAACCTCCGTGCCAACTCTGGGTCAACGAGCAAGCTCTCCTTAGATTCAACGTTGTCCTCAACACCCATGAGCTGTCCAAGTTCCGCCTCAACAGACACACCGAGGGGCGTGCAGAGAGAGACCACCCTTCGGGTTACTTCAAGGTTCTCCTCGTAAGGTCTATCGGAGAGGTCTATCATCACGGATGTGTATCCATGCCTGAGAGCTAACAGAACGGTTTCAAGGCTCTTCCCATGGTCTAAGTGGAGGGCAAAGGGAACCTTAAAATCGTCCTTGAGCGCATGAACCATACCCGCAAGGAAGTTTATACCCGCATACTCTATGGCGCTCTCGGTGGTCTGGATAAATACAGGGGCTTCCTCTTCCTGAGCTACTTCAAGTATAGCTCTTAAGAATTCCATATTGCTGAAGTTAAAGGCTCCAACCGCAAAAGAGAACTCATTTGCCTTCTCAAAAAGCTCTCTCCCCGACACAAGGGGCATGAATTAATTTTAACTTTGTCTACTTTGTCTAAAGAAATCAGATTTATAGAGAATAATAACCCATGAAGAGGGACTGGAGAGAATACAACAACCAGCTGGTCAAGAGAGGAGAGTTAATGATAAACCTCCAAGCCTTTTAGGGAGTAAAAGTCCCCAACTTCAGAACTCCGCACTATAGATTTTCGAAAATGGACATAAGCTTGGAAAGCTTCCCAGACCCATTCGGTATTCAAGCCATGGTTTGGGGAGTATGTGTCAAGTCTGAGGTTTGAGAGCATGAAGAGGGAAATAGTTTTTAAGGTGGCGATAGTGAATATGTTTTTGACAAGCGGGCTGTTATGAGATGGGTAGGAGAGTATAGGAGGTTTAGGAAATAGGGAACCTTGGGTAGAACTAACTACTTTATTGGACAAAGCAACAGGTGCATAATAAACTTATGTGCGGAATTATAGGTTACACGGGCAGGGAGGAAGCTCTTCCTCTCATATTAGGTGGGCTTGAAAGGTTGGAGTACAGAGGCTACGACTCCGCAGGTATAGCTATAGTGGAAAAGGGAAAGCTCATAGTAGAAAAAAGGGTCGGTAAGATAAGGGAGCTCGTCAGAAGCCTGTGGGGTAAGCCCTATAAGGGAAAAACGGGCATAGGGCACACCAGGTGGGCCACTCACGGAGAGCCCTCGGTGACAAACGCACATCCTCACACGGACCACAAGAGTGAGTTTGCAGTAGTTCATAACGGCATAATAGAGAACTATCTGGAGCTTCGGAACGAGCTGGAAAAAGAAGGTGTGAAGTTCAGCTCTTCAACGGATACCGAGGTTATAGCTCACCTGATAGCGAAAAACTACAAAGGAGACCTGCTCGATGCGGTTCTTGAAACGGTCAGAAGGCTCAGAGGTGCCTTTGCCTTCGCAGTTATAACGGTCCGCGAACCTAACAGGGTAATAGGAGTAAAGCAAGGCAGTCCTCTAGTGGTCGGCATAGGGGAAGGTGAGAACTTTCTCGCTTCGGACATACCCGCCATACTTCCCTACACGAGACGGGTAATAACACTGAGCGATGGTGAGATAGCGGACATAACTCCCGAGGGGGTAAACATATACGACTTTAACGGTAATCCTATAACAAAGGAAATAACCATAGTGCCATGGGACATAATATCTGCTGAAAAGTCCGGTTTTAAACACTTTATGCTCAAAGAGATATACGAACAGCCCAAAGTGGTGGGAGACACCGTCAGGGGGCTTATATCCGGAGAGGACAGTATTCCTTTCAGTCTGAAGGAGTTTAGAAGGGTGCTCATCATAGCCTGCGGGACCTCCTACCACGCGGGACTGGTAGGGAAGTTCTGGATTGAGAAGTATGCTGATGTGCCCACCGAGGTTGTTTACGCTTCCGAGTTCCGATACGGAGACTTCCCTGTGAGCGAGGAAGACCTGATAGTTGCCATATCCCAGTCGGGAGAAACTATAGATACCAAGTTTGCGGTCAACTTTGCCAAAGAAAGAGGAGCCAAAACCCTTGCGGTTGTAAACGTAGTGGGAAGCTCCATAGACAGGGAGTCCGATTATACCCTTCATACACATGCGGGGCCCGAGATAGGTGTCGCGGCTACCAAGACCTTCACCGCTCAGCTTACAGCCCTGTATTTCCTTGCCTCTCGGGAACATGGAGATAGAGAAAGGCTCCTCAAAGAGCTCTTTAAAGTCCCTTCCAAAATAGAAGCGGTCTTAGATAAAGCTCCCGAGGTAGAAAAGTTAGCCCATAGTTTTATAAACAAAAAGAACTTCCTCTATCTGGGCAGGTATCTCAGTTATCCCATAGCCATGGAGGGGGCTCTCAAGCTCAAAGAGATATCCTACATACATGCGGAGGGCTACCCTGCGGGAGAGATGAAGCACGGACCTATAGCGCTAATAGACCAAAACATGCCGGTGGTAGTTCTTGCTCCGAGGGACAGGGTTTACGAAAAGACGCTTTCCAACATAGAGGAGGTGAAGACCCGCAAAGGTATAGTGATAGGTGTGGGTTTTGAAGGAGATGAAAAGCTGGAAAAGCTTTCCAATCATACCGTCAGTATTCCTGCGGTTGAGGAAGACTTCACTCCTTTCGTAACGGTCATACCGCTACAGCTCTTTGCTTACCACGTGGCTAACAAGCTGGGACTTGACGTAGACCAGCCGAGAAACTTAGCAAAGACAGTTACCGTTGAGTAAAGAGGAACTCCAGCAGGGCTTTCTGAGTATGAAGCCTGTTTTCCGCCTGGGTGAATATGAAGTCCGCAAATCTTTCAAATACATCCTCGGTTATCTCCTCACCCTTCTTTGCGGGAAGGCAGTGCATGACCACCGCATCGCTGTCCGCATGGGACAGGAGGGTCTCGTTTACCTGAAAGGGTTTCAGTGCAATGAGCTTCTCCTCTCTCTTTTCGTCTCCCATGCTGACCCATACGTCCGTGTATACTACCTTAGCGCCCTTGACTGCCTCCACAGGGTTGGTGGTTAGGTATATGCTTCCACCGGTCGCAGCGCATAAGTCCAGACCCGCCTGCAGGTAGTGACTGTCCGGTCCGTAGTCTTCCGGGGTGGCTACAAACAGCTCAAGCCCGAAGAGGCCTGCGCCTATTAGCCATGTATTGCATACATTGTTTCCGTCTCCTACGTAAGCTATCTTTATCTTTTGCAGAGACTCCCCAAAGCGCTCGTAGAGAGTAAAGATATCGCTAAGAACCTGACAGGGGTGAGATTTATCGGTAAGGGCATTTATCACGGGTATATCCGCCCACCGGGCGAGCTCCTCCAGCCATGTGTGGGAGTGATTCCTTACCACTATGCAGTCCACGTATCTTGAAAGAGTCCTCGCTGTGTCCTTTACGTCCTCGCCTCTGGATATCTGAAGCTGGGACTCCTGCATGAACATAGAGCTCCCGCCAAGGTCCCTTATAGCCACTTCAAAAGAGACCCTTGTCCTCGTAGAGGGCTTGGTAAAGAGCAGGGCTACATGTTTGCCTTTTAGAACTCCTTGTGCGGGTTTTTGGCCCCTTTTTATCTCTTCGGTTCTCCTGACTATACTCCACCCTTCGTCCGGCTCAATGTTCCAGAGGTCTATAAAGTCCCTCTTCATGAAACTATTATCTTACAAGTTCCTGAGCTTTTCAAGGAGCCTCTCCCTCTGGCCTTTTTCTCCCTCCGCACCCTTTTCGAGAAGCCTGAGTGCCTCGCGGTAGTATACCTTTGCCTCCTCTTTAAACCCAAGCTTTAACAAAACGTCTCCCACGTGCTCGTTCACCACTGGGTCATCGTAAGCCCTTCTGAGCGCATCGAGAAGATACTGAATGGCCTTTTCATACTCACCCTTAAGGTAGTAAACCCATCCCATGCTGTCTATGTAGGCGGGGTTGTCAGGCTCTTGCCGGAGGGCTTTCTCTATGAGTTCCTGGGCTTCCCATATCCTTGCATCTCCATACCACATGAGCAACGAGTAACCCAAGTGGTTGTATAGGTCGGGGTCTTCCGGATTAAGTTCTATAGCTTTTCTAAGATTCTCCTCCGCCTGCACTATCTTACCCATCTGGTCAAGCACAATAGCCTTTAGGAAGTAAATCCTGTACTCTCCGGGAGCTACCCTTTGAGCTTTTTCAAGAGCTTCCAGAGCCTTTTCATACTCCTTACGCTCCATATGCATATTAGCCTTGAGGAGCAGTAGCTTTACGTTGGAAGGATTCAAT
>CAYSNS010000094.1:0-5453 GCA_964432395.1 uncultured Aquifex sp.
CTTGTAAAAGCGGGTATGGAGATACAAAGGTATAAGGGTCTGGGAGAGATGAACCCCCAGCAGTTATGGGAGACAACTATGGACCCGCAAACCCGCAGACTTGTCCGTGTAAAGGTTGAGGACGCAGTTGAAGCGGACAGGATATTTACAATACTCATGGGTGAACAGGTAGAGCCCCGAAGGGAGTTTATAGAAACCTACGCGAAAGAGGTAAGAAACTTGGATGTTTAAGAGAATTATAGTAGGTATAGACGGTTCTCCCTCTTCCATTACCGCCTCCAAGTATGCCTTTACTTTGGGAGCTTTCTACGACGTTCCAGTAGTGGGAATATACGTCCTTGATGTTCGTCTACTGGAGGAGGGCTTCCTTGCAGACCTTGCAGGGATTCTCGGCTTTACCTTCTACGAAGGCATATCCACAAAAGTTAGAGAGTTTCTCGAGAAGCAGGGAGATTCCGTTCTCAAAGATTTCTCCGCGCTTGGAAGAGAAAGAGGTGTAAAGGTTTCCGTAGTTCAGACAACGGGAGTGCCCTATAAGGAGATAGCCTCCCAAGCGGACCAGGAGGACCTGATAATCGTAGGTAGGAAGGGAAGAAGACCTGTGCGGGGCGTTTTACTGGGCTCTAATTCGGAGAGGGTGGTGAAGTATGCCAAGTGCCCTGTATTTCTTGTGCCAGAGAAGGAGCGAAATCTCAGGAAAGCTCTCGTAGCCTACGATGGAAGTGAGGGTGCAAAATTGTCCCTAAAGGTGTGCACATCTCTTAAACCACTGTTTAACTACGAATTGCACGTACTTTATGTAGAAGAGGGACAAAACCCACGGGTAATCGAGTCGGAGGTATCTTCCTTGGCTGGAGATGAAGACTTTACGTTCCTTTCTCTTCCTGGCTTTCCCGAGGAGAGGATAACCGAGCTTGTAAGAGCAAAAGACATAGACATACTCTTCATGGGAGCTTATCGCAAGGGAAGGGTTAGAGAACTCTTTCTGGGTAGTATCACTTCCTTCGTAATTCATACCCTTGATGTGCCTATGATACTTGCAAAGGGCTACAGCTAAGCTATGACATTACTGGTGCGTATCTTCCTTGGCGAAGACGAATACATAGAGGGTGAGCCCGCCTTCCGTTTTGTGGTTAACTTCCTAAGGGAAGAAGGTGTGAACGGAGCAACTGTTCTCAAAGCTATCTTGGGCTACGGAACTACCGGAGAGTATCACTTTGAAGGCATAGAAAGTTTATCTTACAATCTCCCTGTTGTCATAGAGTTTGTAGAGAGTGAAGATAAAGTTATGGACGTTCTTAAAAAGTTAGGACGCTACCTTACCAAGGGACTGGTAAGCCTGGAAAGGGTTCAGCTATGGCGATACTCTTAGCGGTAGCTCTTGGCGGAGCTGTTGGTTCCGCTTTAAGGTTTATTCTGTCTAAGCTCGTGCAGGAGAAAGCAGGTATAGGCTTCCCCGTTGGAACCTTTTTTGTAAACCTCCTGGGAGCCTTCCTTATAGGTCTGCTCTTCGCGCTCCTTGTGGAAAGGCTCAGCTTTGCCTCTCATATTAGAGCTTTTCTCATCACAGGACTCTTAGGAGGTTTTACCACCTTCTCAACCTTCTCCTACGAGAGTGTAAATCTTCTCAAGGACGGGGAACTCCTCATGTTCTTTGCGTATTTTGCGGGGACCAACTTGGCGGGACTTGTGCTTACCGCCCTCGGATACGGGCTTGGAAAGGTGCTATGAGATGTGAGGAAGCGGTTCTTCTCAGGGTATTTGTCAGAGAAGATGACCTGTATCGGGGAAAGCCTCTTTACAAAGTCATAACACAGGTATGTCATGAAAGGGGCATAGCGGGTGTCACAGTATTTAAGGGTGTGCTGGGTTTCGGAAAGTCCCTCACACTTCACGAGGAAAGAGTCCTGAGATTTCGTTCAGATGCGCCGATTGTCGTAGAGATTATAGACTGCGAAGACAAGGTCGAGAGCCTTCTTAAGGATAACGCCGAACTTTTTCAGGACGCGCTTGTAACTATGGAAAAGGTTAAGGTAGTGAGATACAATTGATGTATGGACGGAGATGCCTTCCTGTTTATGATTGTATCCTGGGGACTCATCTTAGGTCTTAACATATTCTGCTTTACCCTCCTCTTTACCCGCGGTGAAGGTCCCACAGGACCGTCTCAGCCCTACGTCCCCGAGAGGGAAGAAGAGATAACCTAAAGGCTTTTCTGGGTTTGTATTCACATTTACTTGACAACAGGATTTTGAGATTGTATCTTAATATCAAGTGCAGGAGGTAGGCGAGAATGAATATGGATGCTCTTGAGCTGGGTCAGGAGTTTACCGTTAAAGAAATCAGGGGAAAAGACAATCCCGTAATAAGAAAGCTCTCCGCTATGGGGCTTAAAGAAGGAAAGAGGGCAAAACTACTTCTAAAGAATGGTAGAGTATATTTGCTACGCTTGAATAACTCCCGTCTAATAATAGATAGGGAGCTTGCTGGTCAGATAGAGGTCCTCTGATAACCAGTCACTCGGTCCTACTATAAAATGATATTGAGATTCATTGTTGTTGTATGTGCGGTTTCCGCATTTAGCTTTGCTTACTTTCCCTTCTTAGGCGAAGACACATCAACCATAGGAAGGAAAGGAGGTGTAGAGATAGAAGGAAACACTACCTACTTCAGATACTATGATGGAACAAATCATCAAGACTACATACTTCAGGTTAACGTGGGACTTTCCCCGCACATGGATATAAGTTTTTTTGTTCCCTACAGCAAGTTCTACAACGGGGACAATCTTGAGGGGCTCAACGATGCGGGTTTCATACTCAAGCACCTTTTATCGGGCGGAAACCCACGTTTCGGATACTCCTTACAGGTTAACATAGATACCGGTAGGAAAGGTATAGGTTATGGAAAGAGCACCTTTAATCTCTACTTAGTAGGAGAATATGATTATCGTGGCACCACTTACAATGTGAACCTTGTATACATAAAGGCGGAGCAGGTAGAAGAGCTCAGGGACTCTTTCGGAGTCATAGTGGGCCTTTTTAGGAACTTTAGGGATGTTATTTCTTACGGTGTGGAGCTGAACCTATCAATTCCTGAAGATAAAAGTATAGACACACCCAACGTTCACCTAATAGTAGGCTGTGTGTATCATCTGAATAGCCATACAGATATATCTTTGGGCTTGCATAAGACTTTAACTTACCATCCTTCCTTCGTGGATTACGGTGCACTGACCGGTGTTCTTGTAGCCTTTTGAGGTGCTGTGATGGAAAGGGTAATAAAGGTAGCCATAGCAGGAAATCCTAACGTAGGAAAAACTACTATCCTCAACCGCTTAGCGGGAACGTCCCTTAAAGTTGGTAACTGGCCCGGCGTCACGGTGGAGAAGAAAGAGGCCTACATTAAGCTGGGTGAATACAAGATTCACTTTGTTGACCTGCCGGGTATATATACGCTTGAACCTGTATCTGAGGATGAGAGGATAGCGGTAAAGTTTATAGAGGAAGAAAAACCCGATGTAATTCTCAACATAATAGATACACCCAACTTAGAAAGAGGGTTCCTGCTCACCGCGGAGCTGTTAGAGTTTGGAGTTCCAACTGTAATGGTCTTGAACATGTTGGACGAGGCTAACAAGCTCGGCATGGAAGTAGATGCCCGAAGGATAGAGGACCTTCTGAACGTCAAGGTTGTGAAAACCATAGGTAGAACTGGAGTAGGGGTAAAAGACATACCACCTGCGGTGGTTGAAGTTTTCGAAAAGAATATACTTCCGCGTGGTATAACTTACGGTAAGGATTTAGAAGAGGCCCTCAAAAAGGTCTACGATAGGCTCCCCACAAGGGATGTAAACAAGCACACTCTCATAAGGCTACTGTTAGAAGACTCCGCTTTTGAGGACATTCGTTCTGAGCTTGAGGAAAAGCTGGGGAAAAAAGCTTACGACGTGGTAAGCGATGAGAGGTATGCCTTTGCCCACGGTTTATTCTCAGAGGTAGTAAATAAGAAAGGTATATCGTCAAAAGATTTAACCGATAGTATAGATAGAGTTGTCCTCCACCCTTACCTTGGATTCTTGGTATTTATAGGCGTGATATACCTGACTTTCAAGTTTGCCTTTGACTTCTCTTCTCCCTTTGTTGATTGGATAGATGGATTTATAAACGATTTCTTGGCACCTATGAGCTACGCACTGCTGAACTTTGCAGGCATGCCCGAATGGTTCATAAGGTTCTTTGCGGAAGCAGTTATCGGGGGAGTGGGCTTTGTCCTTACCTTCGTTCCCCTGATAGGGACACTCTACCTTTTTATAACCTTCTTAGAGATGTCGGGATACATACCGAGGGTAGCCTTCCTGATGGACAGGTTTATGCACAGACTTGGACTTCATGGGAAAAGCGTTATACCTCTGATACTGGGTTTTGGATGCAACGTTCCAGCTATAGTAGCAACACGGACGATGGAATCTACCCGCGATAAGCTCCTTGTGATAATGATGATACCTTTTATGAGCTGTCCCGCACGGCTTGTGGTGTTTGCCTTCTTCGTATCTATATTCTTCAAGGATAACCCCGCACTCGTTATAACCTTTCTCTACCTGCTGGGAATAGTTGTAGCTTTTATTACGGGATTCCTGCTGAGGAAGAGTCTTTACAAAAGCTCTATAACCCATTTTGTTATGGAACTGCCCCCTTATCGTCTGCCCTCTTTAAGCTCTCTCCTTACCATAGTCTGGGTGCACGTAAAAGATTTTCTGTACAGAGCGGGAACTCTAATCTTCGGAGCTTCGATACTTATATGGGTTCTGATGAACGTCCCCCCGGATGCTAAGGATATGTCCCGTAGTGTGGCAGGCCATATAGGTAAGGCTCTTGTCCCCATCTTTGAACCAATAGGTATAGATAACTGGAAGGCTACGACGTCTCTTATTCCTGCCTTTCTTGCAAGGGAAATAGTAATAAGCTCTATGGGAACTATATACACAGCACAGAGAGACGAAACGGAAGAGCATCAGGAAGAGTTTGACTTTTATACCGCTCTCGGTGAACAGGTATCTAACTTTGTTCAGGCCGTAGAGGATTCCCTGCGTTCTGTCTTTACACTTAGCATAGTTTCCCTTCAGGTTGAAGAGGAAAAGCAAGACTCGCTCAAGGCACTGATAAGGCAAGACTTTACACCCGCATCCGCCATGTCCTTCATGATATTCATACTTATATACACCTCCTGTTTGGGAACCTTTGCGGTTATGGCAAGGGAGATAGGTAAGCTCCGAGCGGTGCTGTTCTTGGGTTACAGCTTTGTGGTGGCATGGACAACAGCCTTTATAGTTTATCAACTGATGAACATACTCCTTGTGTGAGCTTCTTTAGACTAAATTCAAACTATGGGTCTCAGGCTTCTGACCTGTAAGTGGGCTCTCCAGATAGTTCTTCACCTCTTAGACTCTCCAA
>CAYSNS010000095.1:0-5446 GCA_964432395.1 uncultured Aquifex sp.
AGTCCCGGGGGAACGGTTATGACGAAGTTACCTTCCTCAAAGTCCTGAATCTTTCTCTTTAGGCGAAAGTGCTCCTCTCCGGGCTTGAACGCAGCAGGATACTTTTTCATGGCAACCTCTACATCTCTGGGGTCATCTCCTACCCATTGGGAGTAGTCGTAGTCTATGCCCGTTGCCAGAACCAGGTAGTCATAGCGGAGCTTACCCACGCTCGTATAAACGTACTTTCTGCGCCTGTCTATATCGTGAACCTCCGCATTGAGAAAGTGGTATCCATACTTGTCCGCTGCCTTCAGGTGGTCGTGTATGAGGAACTCCAAACCGACCAGGTCTACGAGCCAAAGGTTACTCACCGGACAAGACATAAAGACGTTGTTTTTCTCTATAAGCACCACATCTATGTTCGGGTCTTTCTTTTTTATATACTTTGCCAGCGTGGAACCCGACCAACCGCCTCCTACTATAACCACTCTCGCAGAGCCTCTTGAGGGCTTGGGCAGATTTATTACGTCCGCCTGCTTCGCAAAGGAAAACCTGAATGCTCCTGCGGAAGTTGCAACCGTAGCTCCCACTCCCGCAATTTTGAGAAAGTCCCTCCTGCTTACGCCCATAGCCTTTACCTCCTACAGGTTTTAGTTGCAATAGCTCATAAAGCAATCAATATGCCAATATCCTAAACCTTTATTTCTTAAGGAAATTTCATGTGAACGCAAGCTCGTTCAGTGTCATATTTGGCATATAAGTGAAAGAAATGACACATGAGTCTCAGAGTAGAAGCGGGTAGGGTGTATATCGTAGTATGCAGGTATCATATTTCTACATGGAGATTGCTGAAAGAAGCTCTCTTCTTTTGAAGGAGCTAATAAGTATAAGGAGCGTCTCAGGACAGGAAAAACGTATACAGGAGTTCATAGAAAGCAGACTAAAAACCTTGGGGCTGAGGACCATAAGACAGGTGGTTAGCAAGAGCAGATTTAACCTCTTTTACCTGAGCGATTCTCCCTACGTTGTGTCCTGTCACGTAGATACCGTTCCTCCCGCGGGCATGAAAAATCCTTACAGAGCGGTGGAAAAGAACGGTAGAATCTACGGAAGGGGTGCGAGCGACGTTAAGGGTGCTCTGGCCTCTCTTTTGACCGCTGTTGAGGTATTTATAGGCGGTGGTAAAAAGCTCCCTGTATCCCTTGCTTTTGTAGTTGACGAGGAAACAAATACAGCTCTGGGTTCTGAGAAGGCAGTTGAAGTTCTCGGTCCGGGTAGGAAGTGTCTCGTGCTTGAGCCAACTTACGGCAAGCTCTGCATCGCTCAGCAGGGGAGCCTTGAGTTTACACTGAAAGTTCAGGGAAAAGGGGCACACGCCTCGGAGTTTGAAAAAGTTGAGAACCCTATAAGGGTTTTACTTAAGGTTGTGGACCAGATAGAAAAGACGATTGCCAGAAGGGTAAATCTCATAATGGTCAAAGGTGGCTCTAAGGTATACACAGTTCCGAAGCTATGCAGTGCATTGCTTGAAGTAAAGGTTTACGAAGGTGAGAGTTGGGAAGAAATTGAAAACAAGATACTGAAAACTATCAAGAGTATAAAAACCGAGTGCTCTGTAATCTACAACAGGGAGGATGTGGAAAACTTCATAAGGTTCAAACAAGGAGATTTGCTGAATATACTCAGCGAAGCCTTTCGGGAAACAACGGGGATAGAGCCCGAGCTCGGGGTCATGCCCTCTTGGACGGACGCGGCGAACTATCATAAGGCGGGATATGAATGCGTCGTGTTCGGATACGGAAGTCTGAAAGACAGTCATACCGACAGAGAGAGCATAAGTGTGGCGGAGCTGGGTAAGATGAGCACCATCTTTCTGAAGTTTATAGAAAGGCTATCATGAGAGTGGTCATAAAAATCGGCTCAAATCTACTGAAGACGGAGTCTGGAGACATTGACCTTAAGTTCCTCTCCCACCTTGCCCAGTCGGTAAAGGAGGTTCTCCGCAGGGGCCATCAGGTTGTAATAGTGTCTTCGGGAGCTGTCCTGTGCGGTGTGAAGAAGGTCGGGCTCAAGAGCAAACCTACAGAGCTGACTCTAAGGCAAGCCCTTGCGGGAATAGGACAGGCTTACTTGATGCATCTATACGATACCGTATTCTCCAACTACGAGCTGACCGTGGCTCAGGTCCTCCTTACAAACGACATCTTTAAGAAGAGCAACGGGGACAGGTTCAAGAACGCTCAGAATACGCTGGAGAAGATGCTCGAGATGGGAGTGGTGCCCATAGTTAACGAGAACGATACGGTAGCTGTTTCAGAGCTTGTGTTCGGCGATAACGACTTCCTCTCAGTTTACGTATCCTACATGCTACATGCGGAGCTTCTGATTATACTTTCCTCTTCTGGAGGGCTCTTGGACGAGGAGGGAAATGTAGTGAAAAAAGTCAGAGATATGGAAAGGGCCTTCTCCCTCGTTAGGGGCACGGGAAGTGAGTTCGGCAGCGGTGGCATGAGGAGCAAGCTGGAGGCTACGAGGCTTGCCCTATCCATAGGTATACCTGTGATAATAACAGGGAAAGAGGATAATATTCCGAGCCTGCTTGAGCTAAAGACCCGCGGGACACTCTTTCTCCCGATGCAAAGGAGGGTCAGGAAGAAGCTCAAGACTATAGCTATGGTTGAAGAACCCAAAGGAATAATTACCGTGGACGAAGGAGCGGTTAAGGCACTTAGGAACGGTAAGAGCTTGCTCCCCGCGGGTGTGATAAGGGTAGAAGGAAACTTCTCTGCGGGAGATGTAGTAAGTGTGGCTTCCCCTGAGGGCATAGTTATAGCGAAGGGAAAGGTAAACTTTTCCAAGGAGGAAATAGACAGCGTAAAGGGCATGAAAGGCTATGAGGTCAAGAAGAAACTGAGAAGCTCAAAGGAAGAGGTTATACACAGGGACAACCTTGTCCTATTTCAGTAAAAAAAACCTGTAGAACAGCGTCCCTATGTGTTCTCTTATAGCTATGGAGGAATCATAAAAGACGCTATACTTGGGAAACAGGCTGTATAGATTGTATTTCCCCTCAAACTTAAAGTCCGTCGGGAAAGGCTGGACCTTTAAGCCTACTTTCTCAAAAACCCTTGAGGCTCTCCTCATGTGAAAGGCGGACGTTACAAGGATTATTCTTGAACAACCTATCTGAGCGCATAGCTCTTTAACATATTTGGCGTTTTCATAGGTATCTCTGCTTCTTAGGTCCGCATATATATCTTTTTTGCTGACTCCGAACTCTACGAGTAGCTCTCTCATTATGCGGGCTTCCGGAATAGCTCCTATAGAGGCACCCCCAGACAGGATTATAGGTTTCCCCGTCCTGCGATGCAGGAGAAACCCGCTTATGAGCCTCTTGTAAGAGCTCGCCTTAAGATAACCCGAGTTGTAGGCACCGCCTCCGAGAACTACTATAACGTCACCCTGAACCACTGAGGGCTGTTTAAGCCCCCTTTCCAAGGGAAAGAAAAGAAGGTCCTTTACAGGCTCAATGGATATTAGATACATACTCAGTGCACCTAATACTGCGGGCATGTAGACGAGTTTTTTCTTTCTACCTAAGGTGGCTATAACTAAGAACAACACTATGTATATTCCGGGAGGCAGTATCAGGTAAGAGATGAGCTTCTTGAGGAAAAACATGCCTCAGTGCTTCTTACGCACAGCGATGACGACGTTCTCAACACCCGCTTTCTTAGCGGAATCCATAACGTAGACCACGAACTTGTGCTTTGCATCCTCGTCCGCTTCGATGATAAGGTAAGAGGGCTTTCTTTCAGTTAGGAATTCTTCTATGGCCTTTAGGCTTCTGGGCTTTCCTTCAAGTAGGAGAGCACCCTCTTTAGTAATCTGAACCCTTGCAGCCTTTAGACGTTGGGTTTCGCCTTTTTGAGCCTGGGGAAGTTTTACCGCTATGAAGGTCAAAGGAGACTGAAAGGCAAGGACCGCAAGAAACAGAAACACTGCAAGGAGCGTATCCACAAGGGGAACAACATCTATGTAAGCTCTTTCATCCGCTCCGAGCCTTGCTCTCCTTCTCAGGTTCATGCCTCACTCCAAGATGCTGATGACCTCTTTTGCTTCCTTCTCCACTTTGTCTATTATCTCGTTTCCCATATTCCTGAAAATCCAGTAAGCGAACAGGGCGGGTATGGCTACGATTAGGCCGGTGGCTGCTGCTGTGAGGGCTTCTCCTATGCCGGATGCAAGGAGTCTGAGGGCTTCCTCGGTCTGGACGGACGCATAAGCGGAAAAGACCTTTATCAGACCCGTTATGGTTCCAAAGAGTCCCAGAAGTGGTGCAATGGAGGCTATGGCGGACAGAATCATCAAGTTCTTCTCCACCGCGGGCACCACCGAAGATAACTCACTTTCCATAAGTGAGAGGAGGTTAGCTCTGTTTCTGTTTCCCTTTATATACTCGCTCAGGACAGATGAAAGGGCTCGTGAAAAGCTATCCTTATTTATAGAGAGAACCTTGTAGGCAGCTTCGGTATCTCCCTTCTGGAGGAGGACCTTAACCTCGTTTAGATTATCCGGCAAGAAAGCCCCAGCCGAAGGTTGACTATCCTCTCCACTATGTAGACCCAAGATATTAGGGAGAGTATTATCAGGGGATACATTACCACTCCGCCTTTCCTTATGAGTTCAAGAAGCTGGACAAATACCGCCTCCATTATTTCTTCACCTCACACTTGGGAAGTTTACTCCTCAAGATTTTAACCCTTTCAATATCCTTCTTGGAAAGAAAGCGAGGCTCTAACTTCTCGAGAAGACATGATGCATCTTTCCTGGCCTTAAGAGAGGCAAGTATATACGAGGCCTCCACTATACTCCTGTTGTAGTAGGGCTGTATCCCTTTTGATGTAAGCACTACCTCTATGAAGTATTCAAGTGCTTTCTTCTTATCTCTCTTCTTCTCGGTGGGCCCCAGCAGATATAAAACAATAGCCCTTACCCTTGGATTTTGACTCCTTCGCGCTATAAAGAGATATCTCCTGTTGCCCGTTTTTCTGTAAAGCTTTAGGGCTGTTGATAGGAGCTCCTCATCGTGAGGATTTTCCTTTATGAGCTTGTCGTAAAGCTTTATCGCCTTCTTTATATTTTCCGACAGATATAGCTCCAGAGCCTTCTTGCGGTCATCGAAGTCCCCTTGAACCAGAAAATCCGCAAGCTTTTCAAACTCTTTGTTTTCAACGTACATACTCATAAGCATGCCTATGGCTCTTTCTTTCTCTTCTTTGCCTCCGGTTGCTATGGCTTCTTTGAGCATCTCTTCCTTAATCTGAGGGTCCTCTTCCATCTGAGCGAGCTTTATAAGGGCTTTAGCTTTGAGAGTATCGGTCTCTTTAAGCTCTTCCAAAAGGCTTATGGCTTCTTCCTTTTTACCTTCCTTGGCGTAGAGGGATGCGAGCTGATACTTTAG
>CAYSNS010000096.1:0-5387 GCA_964432395.1 uncultured Aquifex sp.
TATCAATTCCCTCCGCCAGCTGTCTCTCTTTCTCCTTCAGAGCCCTGTCTATGAAATTTTTGACGGTCTCAAAATCGGTTTCCCTCGGAACCTTCAGCTCAGTCTCCTTGGCAAGGCTCTTTGCAAGGTCAAGCATCTTCTTAGTTGCCTGCCTCGGAGCGCTGAACTCTTTACCTTTTAGAGTTTCAATCTCTGCCTTCACAAACTCCTTTATCCTTTGAAGGAACCGCTCGTAACCGCTTTTACCCATTTTCTGAGTGTATATGTTCTCCAGCTCCTTTTCCCACTCGGCGGTCATCTCGGGAGAGCTTATGCGGGAGTCCTTGAGCTTGCTTATGAGCTCCTTTCCTTTGGGAGTGGACATGAGGCTTTTACCTTTCCTGACCACATAAGACCTCTCGAGCAGTGTGTTTATGATGTCCGCTCTGGTCGCCGGCGTTCCCAGTCCGAGCCTTTCCATCACCTTCAGAAGGGTTGCCTCGGTATATCTTGCAGGCGGTTTTGTTTTTCTCTCTTCCTCTTCAACCTTTACTTTGAGGACTTTGTCCCCTTCGTGTAGCTCGGGAAGCTTATCCTCTTTCCCTTTCTCCTGATACAGGACCTTCCACCCGAGGTTTATATCCCTCTTTCCCTTTGTAATGAACTTGTATCTGCCGAGCTTGGTTACCACGGTTGTGGTCTCGTATTCGTAATCGGGCATAAAGGCTCCTATAAACTTCCTCAGGACGAGGTGGTATATCTTCTTTTCATCTTCTTTTGCATTGGACGGGAGGGGAGCGAGGGGGATTATAGCATGGTGGTCGGTGAGCTTGCTGTCATCAAAAACCCTCTTGCCTACAGCGTTTACCTTTCCTATGAGTTCCTCTTTCCCTAACTTCCGGAGTATCTTCTTCACAAGTTCCTTATTGGAGTTTCCCAGATGCTGAGCATCCGTCCTCGGGTAGGAGAGGACCTTATGGTCTTGGTAAAGCCTCTGGGCTATATCCAGAGTTTTCTTAGCAGAAAATCCGTACAGGCGGTTAGCCTCCCTCTGAAGGGATGTGAGCGAATGAAGGAGCGGGGGCTTTTCCTTCCTCTTCTGCCTCTTTAAACTGATGACCTCTCCCTGCGGTTCCCTTTCAAGCTCCTTGAGGATAAGAAGTGCCTTATCTTTTGAAAGCCTGAAGTTCCTGTCTTCTTCCCTGCCCTTTTCTCCTTCCTCTCCATCTTCATTAATATCTTCCAGCGCATCTCCCACCAGTAGCCACCCTTCATACGGCTCTCCCCCTTTATTGAAAAGGGCTTTAATGACCCAGTAGGGCTGAGGCTTGAAGTTTTCAATCTCGGTATCCCTATCAGCTATTAGCTTCAGGGTAGGGGTCTGAACCCTTCCAACGCTCCATACGCTTCTGTCCGAAGACTTCAAGCTCACCAACCTCGTGAGGTTGATACCCACTACCCAATCCGCATGCTGCCTTGCAAGGGCGGAGTAGTAAAGCGAGTCAAAGACCTTGGCGGGCTTAAGGTTATTTAATTCTCTTCTTACAACTTCCGGAGTCAAAGCTTCCGATGTCCATAAGCGGTAGGTTTTGTCCCAGTTCTTCCAACCCGCCTGATAGAGAATGAGCCTTGCGATCAGCTCGCCTTCTCTCCCTGCGTCCGTATTGATTATCACTTCGCCCGCCTTTTTCAAGAGTTCTTTTATTACCTTGAATTGCTTCCCCGCTCCTTTTGTCAGCTTGTATTTGAAGCTGTCAGGGAAAATCGGCAGGGTGCCCAGACTCCACTTCCGGGGAGCTATGCCGTCGTCTATTTCAAAGAGGTGCCCGAATGCCCACGTGATGGCGTAGTCCCCCGCCTCTATATATCCGTCTTTCTTCTTAGCGTTCCCGAGAGCTCTGGCTACGTCTTGAGCTACCGATGGCTTTTCGCAAATTATTAGTTTCATCCTCTTCTCTCCTATTTGCTGATTCTAACAACCTCTTCAACGCAGACACGCTCATCCCATAACCAATAGTCCCGAACATAATTGCGTGACCATATTTACTTCGGTTACACCTCATACCTATCACCTCCTCAGCTTAGTTAGTAGATTTAGCCCACTAACTACTAACCGCCGCTTCTACATCGCAATCGCAGAATTTCCCGCCAGAACACGTCCCACATCTCCGTTCCTTCATATATCTCATATACATGTTCCACACAGCACTCTTGCGTTTCGGTTATCACTTTCCTCAAACGCACAACACCTCTCCCCGCCCTATAGTCATAGTCACACTCCCACTCCCCAGCCGAGGCGAGTTCAAGCAGTGCCTCCACAAGTTCCCGCTTTGTCATAGCTGCACCTCCTATCCTATATGTCAAAGAGAGCAGATTGAATACGATATTTATCCAGCACCATACTCTCAACCATATACTTCTCCAGATCTTTCTTGCCTTGAGAACCTTGTTTCGCAATATGTTTGATATGTTTCTTTTCATCATCAGACATCGCAGACCATATCGCCTTGACTACCCTCTTTTTCGCATGTTGCAGGATGCTCTTGGCTTCTTTCACGTCTGAAGGAATTTGCTCCGGCATCCATTTCAGTGATATTTTCCTGCACACCTCTTTAATCTCATCTACCTTGTGTATGTATAGCTTGAACCACTCCTCGTCTTCCACAGTCCTGAACTTGAGAAGCCACCGATAATTTTCTCCCTTGAGGGGAAGAGTGCTGTATAGTGTCCCCACAGGGTTTTTAATGTTGGGGTTTCTGTCGTCCCTCAAAATTGCTTCAAGGGTTTGCTCCGGAGAGAGTGCCGAGTTCTCAAGGAAGAAGATAGCCTGGGCAATCGTAAGCCTTTCAAGTTCAATATCCTTCAAGTGCTTATCCCACTTAGCTCTCAACCCCTTGTATATCTGCTGAGGCTCAGCCCCTGCCAGCTTGCCCGCAGCGGAATTTTCCCGAAGGGAAGCCGAAGGCTTTATAGAGCGTGAGTTGTTTTTCCCTGAACCCGAGAAATGGTCTCCATCAGTGTTAGTAGTAGTATTATCTTCCCTACTAACTAAAGTTTTTTCTTTCCTGGCACCACCATCATCAACTTTTCCGTTCTCCCCCTTATTTTGATGATGATGATTATTGATATATAGATTCTTGATATTATATATTCTTGAAGCTTTTTCGCCCGAGCCGTTATCCCCTTGTCTCTCAAGGGTTTCACCCCCCTCTTTTTCCGGGGGGTGGTCTATCTCGTAGACCACCCCTGGTCTATCTCGTAGACCACCCTGGTCTATCTCGTAGACCACCCTGGTCTTTCTGGTAGACCACCCCTGGTCTTTCTGGTAGACCACCCACTCTTCTTGGGAGGTCAGGATATACATGTTTGCTTGCCTATTGCCGTTTTTTCCTTGTTGAGGCTTGACTCTTATCATGTTGAGCTTTTCAAGTTTGCGTATAGCGTTGATGGCTCTTTGCCTTGAAATACCAAGCTTCTTGGCGAGGTTCCTCGTGGAAATACGGGCAATTTCGGAACCTCTGTCCGCTATCCTGACGAGGAATGCGTATACAAAAAATTCATACGGGTCAAGACCCATGTCAAATACTTGATTGTCCAACCAGAACCAACCTGACCTTTTTCTACCGTCTGATACACATATCTCAGACATGCTACATACCTCCTTTCAAGCGGGAAAAATTGGGGGAAATTCGGGGAAAATACTTGACAAACAAACTCCCCCGTGATATTTTTTTAATCAGCTGTTTTCCTTTCCCCCTTCACTTTGAAGGGGGATGACCACTCACCTCTTCCTAAGCCTATTGCTCCCTTGAAGCTACCTCATTTCACTCACCTCCTTTTTTCCCATATCCATATAAGTATACGATGGAATGTGAAATCTCCCCGACGACATGGCTATACTGCATATACTACGGAGTTCTTCCAAAGATATATCTTCCGGCAGGTGAAGGGGAAATCCGAAGTCAGCATAGCTGATTTCCGGAACTACCTCCACGATTTTCTGTATGTGCGTTGGGCGTGGGTATGCTTTTCCTGAGAGCCATGCCCATATCGTTGCTCTTGACACGCCTATTTTTCTTGACAACTCTACCCTTCTGTATTTCCTGAGCTTCTCCCTCCACACGTCAGCCATAGTTTATATGGTATTTCGTAATATCAAAGATGTCAACTTTTTATTAATAGTTTTGTGAAATATACAACTTTACACTCTCCTATATTTGTGCATTCCGACATTTTTACCTTTATACATTTCTGTTTATATATTCTATTAATGAAATACAACCCTCTGCGGGAGTGGCTACGTAAGGAGGTTTCTACCTTTATTGAAGAGAAGCGTATGAACATTAAGTCTTTTGCGGAAAAGGCAGGTGTGAGCTACTACACTCTATATGAGTTCCTGAGAAATAAGGACCACTCCCTGCGTGATGATGATATGGTCAAGATACTTGAAGCACTCGGCTATAGTCTGGTTCCGAAGAAAGAGGAACTGGTGTATTTTGTGTGTAAAACCTCACATGTGGCTGAGTGTGAGGATGTATATGTCCTGCCGGTGTATCAAAAAATACATAGAGATGGTACACCAGATATATCTTCACGGGTGGGACGTGTATGTAGCGGGACACTTGGTTATGCAGTAGAGATTTCGGATGCCAGGGCATTTCCTTTTCATCATCGTTCGGTTCTTGTTATTTACAAGCAAATTACTGAAATTACCGGGGATGGGTATTACATATTTGTTGATTACAGCCGAACCTCTAATAATTCATACGTGCCATTAGTTCGTGAGGTTAGACAGCGTGATGGGGTGCTTCTGTTTAGACTCTATAATCCTGAAGAGCATGAGGTTTACATAGAGTTAGAAGAGAGAGGATTGAAGGTTGTAGGTCGGGCAATAGAGTTTACTGTCCAAGTGTTTTGATTTTTTTAAGAGCTTCTATCTGTTCGGGATTTTCTCTTGCCCACTCTTTGATTTTCTCAAGAACCCAGTCCGCCTGTGTAATTTTCTTGCCCTGAACACTCTGAATTTTAAACCACAAACGCCACAGGTCTATCAGCTCCCTGTCTTCCTCCGATTTTGGGTATATGGTTATGGCTATCCTGTCTCTGCTGTCCATACATTTATTATAGTCAGCATTTTAGCATTTACAAATGTATAAATGTAAGCTTTATATAGTTTCTTTCCGAACTTCCAGGATTGGTTCACACATGGTTATCGGGTATTGCTTTCCCGTAGCAATGTCTACTATGAAATACACCCTGAATAACCCGAGCAACGATCCTTTTTCAATTCTGAATAGGGAAATCCTATCTTGACCACAGACTGCTATGGTTGTAACTGTTGGACCGTAAGTGCGACTGAAGGATTCGCGTTTACTCAGATGGTATCGCTCTATCAAGTAGAAATATGT